>MENF01000035.1:0-15074 GCA_001769035.1 Bacteroidetes bacterium GWA2_32_17 | reverse complement strand
GGATAAAAGAAATATAATTTAAAACCAAGGGCTTTAGCCCTTTTAAAACAATAGACAATGCCATTTATAAAAATTTGGATACATACAGTCTGGGCAACTAAAGAAAGGCAACCATACTTATTAAAAGAAATCAGGCAGCAGGTCTTTCAGCATATTCTGGAAAATTCCCGAGCAAAAGGAATACATGTTGACCACATAAATGGACATACAGACCATATTCACTGTCTTGTGTCCATGGATGCCGACCAAAATATTGCAACAATTATGAATTTACTGAAAGGTGAATCTTCATTTTGGATAAACAGAAATATTCTGACTAAAACTAAATTTGGATGGCAGGATGAGTATTTTGCAGTATCAGTCAGTCGTTCACAAATTGAAACTGTCAGAAAATATATTCAAAACCAAGATATCCATCATAAGAAAAAAACATTTCAACAGGAATATGACGAATTTATTAAGAAATATGGTTTTGATATTATTGTAAAGGGCTGAAGCCCTATGTAATATGCTATAATTTATAGTCCACGCCCTAAAGGACGTGGCAATTGAAACAGAACAATTGCTATTATCACCCAGCTATCAAATGAATAAAAAAAATGCGTAACATCAGTTATTTAAGTATTTTTACTCGTTAATATTAATTAAAAAAATAGTATTATGATACATCAACTTCCTTCTCTAAAATTTGATTTAAATGCTTTATCTCCAGTAATTAGTAAACAAACATTAGAGTTTCATTATGGTAAGCATCATCAAGCTTATATTAATAATTTAAACAACCTTATTAAAGGAACAAAATTCGAAGATGTTTCTTTAGAAACAATTATTAAAGAAGCCGATGGTGGTATTTATAACAATGCTGCACAAGTATGGAATCACAGTTTTTATTTTGAAGCTTTTAATTCTAATGGTGGTGGCGAACCTTCTGGAAATCTTGCTGAACAAATAATTTCAAATTTTGGTTCTTTTGCGGAATTTAAAGACAAGTTTTCTAAGGCTGCTGCAACATTATTTGGTTCTGGATGGGCATGGTTGGTTTTAAAATCTGATGGCAAATTAGATGTTATTCAAACTTCAAATGCTGTAAATCCTATTCGTGAAGGATTAAAACCAATTTTAACATGCGATGTTTGGGAACATGCTTATTATTTAGATTATCAGAATCGTCGTCCTGATTATATCGAAGCTTTCTGGAAAATTATTGATTGGAAAGTAATAGAAAACAGGATATAAACTATTTGTTCCAACAAATAACAATAATAATTCTGATTTCAATTTTGTTTATTGATTATTGAAATCCGATATCGGATTTAATGTTTGTACCAATTTGCGTACTTTATATAGTTATTGGCAGTTTGTTCAATTTGAGCAGAAATTAAATTAGTGTCAATTGTTTTAATTTTCTTTGCGGGAATACCCGCGTAAACAGAGTTAGATTCAACAATTGTGTTCTCTGTTATAACAGCTCCTGCTGCAATTAAAGTATTGTTATGTATTATTGTTCCATCCATAATAATTGCACCCATGCCTATTAAAACATTGTCATTAATAGTACAACCATGAATTATTGCATTGTGTCCAATTGAAACATTATTTCCAATAATTGTAGGTGATTTGTTATAAGTAACGTGAACAATTGCGCCATCCTGAATATTAACTTTGTTTCCAATTCTGATAAAATTTACATCGCCTCGAACTACCGAATTAAACCAAACACTACAATAGTTTCCCAAAATTACATCTCCAATAATAGTCGAATTTTCAGCAAAAAAACAATCTATACCAAATTTTGGTTTGTTACCTTTAATTTCAATAAATAATGCCATTTATTTATGCTTTGTCTTTATTTGTATCTAATATCTCGTTTTTTAAAAGCGAAATAATTTTTATTAATAACTGCTCTGATTGTGAAACAAGATGAGATATTTTTTCAGTTTCTCTTGCATCGCGTGCTATAAATTGAATTTCGTTTATTTTTGATTCAAGAAGTTTCATACCTAAATATGCAAGTGCAGGCTTCATTTTATGAGCAATTGTTGTTATTTGTTGCCAGTTTTGTTGTTCATTTGCTGATTTCAATTGTTGCATTTCTTCGGTAGCTTTATCAATAAAGATTTTAAGCATATTGTTAACAGTCTGACGTTTACCTTTTGAAATTCCATTTAAAATTGATAAATCGAAAAGTTTTTCATCCCGCGAAATTGCTACCATATCAATATCAGAAAAATTTTCGTTATAATGCAAAAAGTTTGCTTTCGACATCCCAAGCAAATTGGCAATTTTATGAAATAGAACTTGCGATTTAAATGGTTTTGATATTGTGTCGTTCATGCCAATTTCAATATATTTTTGATGGTCCTGGCTATATGCATTAGCAGTAATTGCAATAATAGGAGTTTCGCTCATTGGCTTTTTTAAATTGTTGCGAATGTGCTGGGTAGCTTCTATGCCGTCCATTACAGGCATTTGAATATCCATCAATACTATATCATACCTTTTGTTATTAATTTTTTCAACAGCATCTTTTCCGTTTTCTACAATATCTATTTCAAATCCCCAGTCTTCAACCATTGATTGAACTACCATTTGGTTAAAAACCTGGTCTTCGGCTAATAAAATATGAATATTATCAATAGAATGTATTGGAATAGAGTTGTCATTAGTGTTTTCAAGTAGTTCACTTTCGTTACCAATTTCGAATTTTAAATTAAATGTGAATGTAGAACCTTTATGTGGTTCGGTATTAATATCAAGCTTACCGCCCATTAATTCAATGAGTTTATTTGAAATAACTAAACCTAATCCCGAGCTTCCGTTGGTGTCGGTTGTTAATGGACGATTATTGCTAAAGCTGTTATATATTTCGGCTAATCTGTCTGATGATATTCCTTCGCCAGTATCAGAAACTTCAAAATTAAAAGTACAATTATTATTACATTCGGCTTGTTTTGTAACTTTAATTTCAACTTTCCCTTTCCCTGTAAATTTTATTGCGTTTTCAACTAAATTTAAAAGTATTTGGTTTAATCGTACGGCATCTCCTTTTAAAAAGTAAGCTTCGCCATAAACGACATAATCGGAAAGCAATTCAATACCTTTATCTTTAACGTTATAAAATTGATTATTTATTACAGAAGAAATAACATCTTTTAAACTGAACGTGTTGTTGCATAATGTTATTTTACCCGATTCGATTTTTGAAATATCAAGCAAATCGTTAACAATTAACATTAAATTTTCGGCAGATTTAATAATAACATTAAGAAAATTAAATTGCTTTTTAGTAAGGTCAGTTTTTAGTAATAGTTCCGACATCCCAATAATAGAATTCATAGGGATTCTAAAAGCGTGACTCATGTTAGCAAGAAATACGGATTTTGCTTTGTTTGCTTCTTCAGCTCGTTTTCGGGCGATTGTTATTTCTTCTAATGCCGATTTTCGTTCACGTAAGTCGCGACCAACTAAAAATAACATTTCTTTGTTATCCCATTTACCATGCGAAAATTTGGTTTCGGATGGGATAATTTCACCGTTAGAAGTAATATAAGGGAAAAGTGAAAGCAGCGTTTTTTCTTTTAAAGCTTTCTCAAGTGTGTTTTTTATGTCGAACGATAATTCGTTTGGGTGTAATTGATTTAGAAACATGTTATCAAGTTCGTCGTCAGAATATCCTAATTTATCACATGAAACTGGATTGTAATGAATTATTCTGCCTTCTTTATTTATAATAAATAACATGTCGTTTATTCCTGTAAATAAACTTTGCAAATTGCTTTGGTGTTCGCGCAATAAATTTTCAAAGTCTAATCTGCCTATTATTCCACCTATTTTAGCCGTAACAGATTCTACTGTATCTATAATAATCTTATTAGGAGTTTCGGGTTTGTCGGAAATTAAAATTAACAAAGCAACTATTTCACGATTCAATTTTACGGGAGATGTAATAAAAGATGTAGCTTTACTTATGCTATCAAATATCAGAAATTCATCTTTACTATTTAACTTTGTTATAACATTTATATTTTCATTTAAAGTAAGTTCAACTTCTATTGAATTGGTTGCATATTTTTGTGAAATATTTTTATATGTTTCGGGTAAACCAACCTGATATTCAAAAATCAATTCGTTTTTTGGTGTTAAAAGATAAACAGCACCTCCAAAAAAATTGTCAATTCTAAGTAAATTTTCGAGTAATACATTAACTGCCTGATGAAGACTTAATGTTACACTTAATTCGTTTGCAATTTCTTTTTGTAATGTAATAAGAAATTCGGCACCTGAACCATTTTTTGCAATATTATTGTTTGCCATAATTATTATTTTATTAAATTTATTGTATTACAATAAATAAAATTTTATAAAAATAATAAATTTATTGATAATAAAAAATTAATTAGACATCTTTCCAAATAAAAAACTTATATTTTTTACTCACAATCTACTGCCAACTGCATACTGCTTACTGCCAACTGCTTACTACCTTTGCCTACTGATTTTCAATAGCTATCGGGATTATTTTTTACGTAACATGAGTTATTTTAATCTTTTTTAGCAGTATTTTTTAAATAAACATTTAAAGCATCTTTTGCTTCTTTTAATTCTGTGATATTCATCACATTACCTATAATATATGTATTGTTTCCTTCGTTGTCGTAAATTATTTTATATTTGTCGCTAACCCACCGATAATCACCGTTTTTATGTTTTATCCTGTATTCAATTGTGCACTCCGTTTGGTTTTGCGATATAGCTTTTATCATTTTTGCAACAATATTATCTGCTTTTTCAATATCGTCGGGATGTAATAAAGCTTTTATTTCCGAAGCATTCATCGAATAAAATTCTTCGGGTTTAAAACCTAATATATTATACAATGCTGAACTAATATATTCATAATTACCGGTTTTAGTGTTTAATTTGTATAAAATTTGACGGGCATTTTCTAAAATTTCCTGAAAATTAATCTGATTAATTTTACTTTTTTCAATCAAAAGTTCGTTTTCCGAAAGCTCATAAGCTATACAAAATCCACCTGATATTATATTATTTGCATCGTAAACCGGAGTTAATATTGCATTTAGATGAATTGATTTGTTTTTGTTTATAAAGTAATTATTTGTATATGTACTTTTGTTTCCTAATAAACATGTTTTAATATTTTCAATAAAATCTTTATTGTACTCTGTTTTTAACAAATTATACCCAATAATGTTATTTTTTGATAACTGGAGAATTTGTTCATATTTTTCGTTGCAATCTGTTATAATGCCTTCATTTGTATAATAAAACATGCCAAAAGGACTATTATCGAAAATAAGATGATAATTTTTTTCTTTTTCAAGAATTTGGCGCTCTATATATTTTTTTTCAGTAATATCGCGAACTATGGCAAGCAAATAATCTTCGTTATTGAAAACAAATTTATTAAGTGTAACTTCTGCATCAAATTCTTCTTCACCGTTTCTTAAATGTTTCCAATCGAAAAACTGTGGTTTTCCGGCTAATGCAAGGTCAATTTTATCTCTGGCTAATTCCCGTGAATTTTCGCCATTGGGTTGTAAGTTTGATGAAAATTTATAATGATAAGGGGTGTGCATAATTAGTTCTTCTATGCTGCATTTAAAAATTTCTGTAGCTTTGCTGTTACAATCAATAAATTTATCATCTTTCATTATAAAATACGCATCATTAGCAGTTTCAAATAATGTGTGATATTTATTTTCTCTTTCGGTTAACTCATTTTCGGCAACTTTATATCTTGTAACGTTGTGTGCAATTCCCTCAATGGCAACAAGTTCACCATTTTCGTTAAAAGCAGGGATTTCTTTAATTTCGAGATAGTTTGTAGAACCATTTACATTTTTTACTTCAATTTCAAATGGGGGTTGCTTTATGTCGTTAAATGAGAGTTTTGCATGACGCTCAAAGCATTTTTCATATAATTTAGCTGCTCCAATCGTAACAAAACTATCAATAAAATCAACTTTTGAATAACCTAAAACATTTGTTATAGAAGAACTTAAATATTTGAATGGAGTATTTTTCTCGTGTCGGTAAAAAAAGTAGTCGTCTTTTAAATTATCTACAACAAGACGGTAATTTTTACGACTGGTAACTAAATCTTCTTCAAGTTTATTAAACGATTTATATGGTTTTTTCAACAAAAAATACAGCAAAACAGTAAGCGATACAAAAATAAAAAACCATCTGTAAGTTTGAATAAAATACCAAATAACTGTATTGCTAATAGTAAAATCCAAAAAGAAATCAGAAAAAAATAAAAGTACTATAAACGACGACAAAAAGAAAATAGTTGTAATTTTTAGTTTCCAGTTTTTATTGAAATTTATTTTCATCAGTTTATAATTTTATATGTATTTGATATTGACTTATTTAAAAATTTATTTTTTTACAACAACTTGTTCCGATTTTTCGGAAGATTTACAGATTATCGCAGATTATTTGCACAGATTTTTTTAAATCTGTGTTAATTTGTGCAATCTGTGGCATATTGTCTTATATAATCATTCCCATCCCGAAACAAGTTCGGGACAAGTTTCCGCTCAATTGGAACAAGTAGTGTGTCTTTATTTAGTCTCCGCTCAATCGGAGCAGGCAGTGGATGTTTCATGTGTTTATATTTATTAATTTATTAACATTCAGATTTAATGAAATTGAATAGATTGATAAGATTGAAGGGATTGAATAAGATTGATTTTTACTCAATCTTTTTTTCCCAATCTTGTCTTTCCAATCTTGTCTTTCCAATCTTTTCAATCTTTTTTATCAATCTTGTCTTTCCAATCATTTCAATCTTGTTTTCTCAATCTTTTATCTGATTCTATCTAACGAGCGAACTAACTTATCATCTTTTTTTATTGAAATGTACGCCAATATTGTTAATATTGCCGAAATGACTGGAAAAATAATTATTAATTTATAATTTGTTATTGCTTCAAGTTTTTGACCTGAATCCCATGCAAACCAATATATATACAATTGAAATCCAATTAATAATAGTGTGCTTAAAAAACAAATCCGCATTTGTAAAGTACGATTTTTAAACAGAAAAATATTTACAAAAATTACAATTGCAATTGCACAAATAAAAACTAAATTAATAGCAGTTGAAAAAAGTTTTTCGCTCAAAAGAGCATTAGTTTTAAATCCCGAAGCTGTTAAAATTAATATTTCTTTGTTAGGTAATGCATAAATTACTATTGGAAAAAAAATCATAGATAATTGAAATACAACAGCAAACAATAAAAATATAGTTTGAATTCTCTGAATCATTTTTTATAAACTTATAATACAAATCTAAAAATAAAGATAGATATTAGCAATTATTTTTTCAATATTATTTGATATTAATTTTATTAGTTTTGAAAATAATTATTGTACCAATCTTTTTTCTGAAAAATGTTAACAGTTTCATCAAATATTCAAAAATTTATTAACCAATTATTAATATGGCGTTTAAAGCATGTTAACGACAAATATTTTATTGTATTTTTAAGTGTAATAGTTGGAATATTAGCTGGTTTAACAGCAGTTTTAATTAAAAATACTGTTCACTTTATAAGTTATTTAATAACTTTTAATTTTTTTGATAAATATCAAAATATTTTATTGTTGACATATCCTTTTGTTGGAATTTTAATTGTTATTATACTTTTAAAATATGTAATAAAAAAGAAAGCAAAACCCGAAATACCAAATGTTCTTTATGCAATTTCTAAGTTAGAGGGTAAAATGAATCCTTCAAATATTTATACAACAATTATTGCAAGTACTTTAACTGTTGGTTTTGGCGGGTCGGTTGGGCTGGAAGGACCATCGGTAACAACAGGTGCAACAGTTGGTTCTTCTATTGCTCAATTGTTAAGGTTAAATTATAAGCAAACCGTATTGTTAATTGCTTGTGCTGGTGCTGCTGCAATCGCTTCGCTTTTTAAAGCTCCTATTACAGGAGTTGTTTTTGCTCTCGAAATTTTTATGCTTGATTTAACAATGGCTTCTATATTGCCTTTGCTAATTTCTTCGGCTACCGGTGCATTAACTTCTTATTTGTTTTTTGGGCAAGATGTTATTTATAATTTTCAGCTAATTAGTAAATTTAATATTAGAGAAATTCCATTTTATTTAATGCTTGGCGTTTTAACTGGTATTTTTGCATTATATTTTACAACAGTTCAAATTTATACAAAGAAAATATTTAAAAGGTTTTCATCATGGTTCGCTAAACTTATTGTTGGAGGAATAATTCTAGGGATATTAATTTTTATAATGCCCTCTTTATTTGGCGAGGGTTATCAAACTGTTAATTCTTGTTTGCATGGTGATTATTCTTACCTTTTTGAGCATAGCTTGTTTTACGATTATCGTAACAATATTTACTCTGTTGTGTTGATGTTTTTTGCTATTGTAGTTTTTAAATCAATTGCTACTGCTGTAACATTTGGCGCAGGGGGAGTTGGTGGAATTTTTGCACCTGTTTTATTTCTTGGTGCTAATATTGGATTTTTATTTTCAAAAGTTTTTGAAACACTAGGAATTCGTTTATCAGAAAGTAATTTTGCATTAGTAGGAATGGCTGGAGTTCTTTCTGGAGTTATGTATGCACCTCTAACCGGAATTTTTTTAATTGCCGAGATAACTAATGGCTATGAGCTTATTTTTCCGTTGATGTTAGTGTCAACAATTTCGTTTGCAATTAACAGAAGTTTTAATCAACATTCTATTTATACAAGAAAACTTGCACAAAAAGGAAACCTTATAACACATAACAAAGATAAAACGGTTCTTAATTTAATGAAAGTTGACAAGCTTATTGAAACTAATTTTATACAAGTTCATTCCGACGATTCATTAAGAAAATTAGTAGATATTATTAGTAAGTCTCAAAGAAATATATATCCTGTAGTTGATTCTGAAAACAATTTTAAAGGTATAGTGTTTTTAGACCATATTAAGCATATTATTTTTAAACAAGAATTATATGATACAATGTTTGTTCGCGATTTGAGTTTTCACCCTCAGGCAATAGTTTCACTTGAAGAAACAATGAAAGATGTTGTAAGAAAATTTCAAATCACTGGAAATTATAATATTCCTGTTGTTAATGATGGAAAGTATTTAGGTTTTATTTCTAAAGCAAATGTGTATTCGGAATATCGTAAAAAACTTAATTATTTTTCGGAAGAGTAGTTACGCTTTTTATAATTCAGCTATAAGCTCAGCAATTATTTTTGTCATAAGTGGTTCCGATTTTTCTGCTGCATTTAGCACGTCGGTTTGTGTAACCTTAACAATTTTAGAGGGAACGCCTAAATCGGTAATAATAGAAACTGCAAAACATGAAATTCCCATTTGTCGTGCAACAATAACTTCAGGAACGGTTGACATTCCAACGGCATCACTACCAATTATTCGGAAATATTTATATTCAGAAGGAGTTTCGAATGTTGGTCCTGTTACAGCTGTGTAAACACCTTTCTGAACTTTTATTTTATTTTTTTTTGCTATAGCTTCGGCTTTTTCAATAAGTTTTTTATCGTATGCATTGCTCATGTCGGGGAAACGAGGACCTAATTCGGAGTAATTTTTTCCGATTAAAGGATTAGGAATTAAATTAATATGGTCATTAATTATCATTAAATCACCTATTTCAAAATCAGGATTAACTCCACCACTTGCATTTGATACTATCAAGTTTTTTATTCCGAGAATTTTCATTACTCTAACCGGAAATGTAACTTGCTGCATATTATAACCTTCGTAAAAGTGAAAACGCCCTTGCATTGCAATAACTTTTTTTCCTGATAAGTTGCCAAAAATAAGCTTTCCGTGATGCCCTTCGACAGTAGAAATTGGAAAATTCGGAATATTTTTGTACTCTAAAATCTTTTTTATTTCAATTTCGCGGACTAAGCCACCTAATCCGGTTCCTAAAATAATTCCTACTTCTGGCTTACTATTTATTTCATTAAGAATAAATTGAGCTGATTGGTTTATTTTTTCTAACATATTCTACAATTTGTTTATTAAATCTATTTTTATCGTTGTAAAGAAAATCAATTTCTATGGGAATATAAAATGCTGGTATATTTTCTATTAATTTACATAATTGAGTATCGCGTAAACGATACATATCTTTTTCGGTAGTAATCAATATTTTATTGTTATTATTTATATTGTTAAATGTGTTTAAAATTTTATTAAAATCTTTTTCTTTAAAATAATAATGGTCTTTAAATGCAAGATGAGTTATTGATAATGAAAATTTTTTAACATGTTTAATAAGTTCAGCAGGATTTGCAATTCCAGTAATCAGTAAAATGTCGTATTTGTTTTTTGTAAAGCTATAATTAATCGCTGATGTTTTACCATGAAAGATTATAACAGGATTTTTATATTTTATTATAGTAAAGTATAAATTTTGAAATGGATAAAGTCGTAAATCTTTTTCAAGTATTCGCCGTTCTATTGGTTTTATTTCGTTAGGCATCTTTGTTATTATAATAATATTAGCCCGTATTTTACTTTTCTCTTTTTCGCGTAAATCTCCATAAGGTAATAAATGGTCGTCTTTTAATTGTCTGTTAAAATCAATTAAAAGTATTGATAATCCGGGCTTTACATATCTGTGCTGAAAAGCATCATCAAGAATTATTGTCTGAATGTTTTTTCCTTTATCAGATAAAATATTTTTTATTCCGTAAACCCTGTTTTCATCAACCGAAACTGTAATATCGGGATTATTATTTTTAATTTGTAGTGGCTCATCGCCAACCACTATTACTTTTGAGTCTGTTTCAACTTCAATGTAGCCACGGGATTTTCTTTTGTAACCACGACTTAACGTAGCAACTCTGAATTCAGATTTTAATAATCTAACAATGTATTCGGCATGAGGAGTTTTTCCTGTTCCGCCAACTGTAATATTTCCAATACTGATTATTGGAACCGAAAATTCTTTTGAAGTTAAAATGTTAAAATCAAATAACAAATTGCGAAATAGAATTATAGTGCCATAAATAAGCGATAAAATGTATAAAAAAACACCATATTTCTTTTTATTTACAGCCATTTTATAATTTATAATGTGCTAAAATAGTATAATCCAACGAAAAAAAAAAATATATATATAATATATATATTAAAGTGATTGATAATCAGGAATTTCTTTAACAAAAGTTATGCTGCCTGTTTTAAAATCAATTTTACAACAAATATTTTTAATGCCATTTGTTATAAGAAGATATTTTGTTTTTGTTACAATATTATATCTGCCAGCTTGCTGCAAAGTGTTATTCCCAATTTTAATATTTGGTGCTTTACATTCGGCAAGCAAAACGGGCTTCGCATCAGTCGAAAACACAACAATATCGCTGCGTACTTTGTTATTATTAACAATAAAAGAATGTTCAAGTTTTATTAATCCTTCGGGATATTTAAGTTCTTCAATTAAATACCAAACTAAATGTTGACGAACCCATTCTTCAGGTGTTAAAGCAACAAATTTTTTTCGTAACCTGTCAAAAATCTGTTTTTTTTCTTGAAAAACACGAATGTTTAGATGATATGTTGGAAAATTTAATGCTTGCATTTTAATATTAATTGATACAAAAATAGGATTTTCTTTATTTTTTTCGGTTAACTTTGCGAAAAAATCAAATAATGAAGACAAAAAATGAAATTGTTAATAACTGGTTACCAAGATATACTGGAAGAGCATTAGCCGATTTTGGAGAATACATTTTGTTAACTAACTTTCAACTTTATGTTGAATTATTTGCTAAATGGAATAAAGTTAAAGTTTTAGGTTTAAATAAACCTATGTCGAGTGCTACTTCTAATGATATTACAATAATAAATTTCGGAATGGGTAGTCCAAATGCTGCTACTATTATGGATTTGTTAAGTGCAATTTCACCAAAAGCAGTTTTGTTTTTAGGAAAATGCGGTGGTATTAAAAGAAAAAATAAATTAGGCGACCTTATCTTACCAATTGCTGCAATACGAAGCGAAGGTACATCAAACGATTATTTGCCACCCGAAATACCAGCTTTGCCTGCATTCTCGTTGCAACGTGCAGTATCATCGGCTATTCGTGACCATAAACGCGATTACTGGACTGGCGTTGTATTTACCACAAATAAAAGAGTTTGGGAGCACGATGATAGATTTAAAAAATATTTGGCAAAAACTCGTGCAATGGCAATTGATATGGAAACTGCAACAATTTTTGTTGTGGGTTTTGCCAATGGTATTTCAACAGGTGCATTGTTATTAGTTTCTGACCAACCAATGATTTCGACCGGAATAAAAACAGTTGAAAGTGATAAGAAAGTTACTGATAAATTTGTTCACGACCATTTACAAATTGGAATTGACGCCTTAATTGAAATCAGAAATGATGGACGTTCGGTTAAACATTTAAAATTCGACCAATTTTAATGACTTACGAGCAAATAATAAAAGATTTAACAAATAAGATTTATAAACCCATTTATTATTTAATGGGCGATGAGCCATATTATATTGATAAAGTTACCAATTTTATTGCAACTAAGGTTCTTTCCGAAACTGACCGCTCATTTAATCAAACAATTTTATATGGCAAAGATGTTGATTTAGGAATTGTTGTTACAGCAGCCAAAAGATTCCCGATGATGTCTAATTACCAAGTAATTATTGTAAAAGAAGCCCAGAATATTAAGGGAATTGATGGAAGCGAAGGGGTTGCAAAAAGTAAAAATATTAATCCATTGTTACATTACGCCGAAAATCCTTTAAAATCTACAATTCTTGTTATTAATTTAAAATATAAATCACTCGAAAAAAACCGTAAACTTTATAAAATTTTAGATAAAACAGGAGTAATATTAGACAGTAAAAAGCTATACGATAACAAATTGCCCGATTGGATTTCTGCTCATGTTGCAAGTTTTTATAAAAAAATTGACCAAAATGCTTCGGTTTTAATGGCAGAAAGTTTAGGAAGCGATTTATGTAAAATCGCAAATGAAATTGAAAAACTTTTACTTGTAATACCTAATGAAACTAAAGTTATAACATCCGACCATATTGAAAAACACATTGGTATAAGTAAAGAGTTTAATAATTTTGAATTACAAAAAGCAGTTGGAGTAAAAAATGTTTTAAAAGCAAATAGAATAATAAATTATTTTGGAAAAAATCCATCTGATAATCCAATGTTGCTTACTGTTAAAACATTATTCGACTATTTTGTCAAAATTTTAATTTATTATTATACTCCGAATAAATCGAAAGAAAATCTAGCATCGGTAATGGGTGTAAATCCTTATTTTATTGATGAATATATTGCTGCATCAAAAAAATATTCTGTACAAAAAGTAATAAATAATATAAAAATATTACGGCAATTCGATATGAAATCGAAAGGTGTAGATGTTGTAAGAACAGATGTTGGCGAATTGTTAAAGGAATTAGTTTTTAAGTTAATACATTAATTTGTTAATTAACTCGTTCTTTTACAAATATATCAATTTGCCAAATATTTTAAATCCGTTAACCACATCTTAAGGTTAAGGAATTTAATGTATCACGAAATTTTTGTGAAGACGGGAACTAAGCGAAGCGGCATCATGAGAAAAGCGAATAATCTTCTTTGAAATGGGATTATATGAGATTGCGGGTCAAGCCCGCAATGACGTGGTGGGTCAAGCCCGCAATGACGTGGTGGGTCAAGCCCGCAATGACGTGGTGGGTCAAGTCCGCAATGATGAAAAAAAATGAATTGGCCTGAAAAATGGTAAAGATTGCTTCTTTCGCTAAATATTATAACTACATTTTGTTTTTTTATTGCTCAATCGCAATGACGTAGGGGGTTTGTTATTATAGTTTGTAAACCACATACCACGGTAATGTTAAATTAACGAAATTATTCCACCAATAAAATTAATCTTTGTAAACGTTCAAAATCTCCTTATCTTTGACTTATATTTAATGTAATTTATAATTACCATGAAAACATTTAATTGCTTTATATTTGTTTAAAATTTTTATAAAAAGGGATTTTTATACAGTTTGCACCCAATCAATGCAAGAAGTTGACGATAGCAACGAGCTGTTTTCAGTGCTAAAAGTAGCGTAATAAAAGTTTTTAATTAAATTTGTGTATGAAAAAAAACGATAAAATATTACTCAAAATTAAGGATGTTGTTAATAGGACAGCACCAAATTCAGATATTATATTGTATGGTTCAAGAGCAAGAGGTGATTCAAAATTAAATTCGGATTGGGATGTATTGATTCTATTGAGCTCTAAAAACATCTCATTTGATTTTGAAACTCAATTTATGGATGTTTTTTATGAATTAGAGATTGAAACGGGTGAAGTTATTTCGCCATTAATTTATACAAAAACAGATTGGTTTAAAAACCATGCATATACTTCATTATACGAAAATGTCGAAAAAGATGGAATTAGAATAAAATGAAAGGGACAAAATCAGAATTAATAAAATATAGATTAGATAGAGCATGGGATACGCTCGATGATGCTCGTATTTTGGCTGAAAAAGAAAAATGGAATTCTACATTAATCGTTTATATTATGCTGCTTATTATGCCGTAATAGCGTTGCTTTTGCATAAGGGATTAAAACCCACAACTCATAATGGAGCTAAATCAAATTTTACTCAATATTTTATAAAAACAGGTGAAATACATATTGAATATGGTAAATTTTATTCTCAATTATTTACATGGAGACAGAAGGGTGATTATGATGATTTGTTTGACTTTGATAAAAAGAAGGTTGATCCTTATTTTGTACCAGTTAAAGCATTGATAGAAATAATTGAAAAGAAGATATATAGTGTCTGTCCATAATGTCCGATTTTTTCGTTATGCTTGTTTTGAAAACAGTCATTCCGCCTTAGCGGAACTCCTTGGTTTTCAAAACTTCGCAAGCCTCAAACTTGAACATTATGAATCAGACACAGAGTTTATAGACAAACACTATATAGTGTCTGTCCATAATGTCCGATTTTTTCGTTATACTCGTTTTGAAAACAGTCATT
>MENF01000034.1 GCA_001769035.1 Bacteroidetes bacterium GWA2_32_17 | reverse complement strand
TTATACAATTTAATATCTTTTATTTTATTAATTTCTTCAACAGATTTAATGTTAATAATATTATAAGCGGGGTTGGGGGAAATATTAATACCACTTTCATTTACCATTTCGTAAACTGAACCATAAATCTGGCTACAAGTATCAATATAAGAGCCACCAATCCATTTGGCAATATAATTTACGGAATCTCCATCAACAGTAAATCCACAACCAACATAAAGTTCATTTCTAAACACACCTAACTTTATTATAGGTCTGTCAAAATCAGAACCGAAACTACACCATTTTGAACCATCCCATTTTGCAAGATATTTAGTATTAATATTACCTGCGTTAGTAAATAACCCACCTGCAATTAAATAATTATCATAAATAATTAAATCATAAACCTGCCCTCCCTGCAAACCAGTACCAACTTCATGAAAATTAACACCATCATACATTACAATATTATCTCCTAAATTACCATTAGATTTTAAAAAAGAACCTGCAAAGTATAAATTATTTTTATATATGCACATTGCATTAATATTTATAAAACTGCCATGTAAAACACCTCCAATAGTATGCCAGCCACTACTATCCAAATAACTTGCAAATACCGGGTAACCACCACTTAAACTATCAGCATATTGACCTGCTATATACAGTTTACCTTTATAGTATTTAATTGTAGTTATTTCATTAGGGTTGTTACCCGGATTATACACTGGGAAATTATTAACAGATTGCCAATTAAAACCATCATACATAGCTATACCATGTGCAGTGATTCCATTAATGTGATTAAACCAACCAATAGCATAAAGTTTATTATTTACTATTTCAAAACCTGTTACATATCCATCAGAAAGTGAATACCCATTAAAAAAAGGATTGTTTATCCATTGATTGTTTTTAAAAATAAAACAGCCATCATAACCACCAACAAAGAGTGAAGAATCGTAATTTATAATTGCTAATGTTATATAACCGGGTAGGGAGTTTGGCAAAGTGTCCCAATTAACTGAGTCCCAATTTGCAATTGTCATAGCCTTATTATGATTAGCTTTCCAGAACCCACCACCAACCCAGAGAATATTACGTGCAGTATCGGGATAAAAACAACGTACTTCACCATCTAACCCAAAACCTAAAGGACTCCAATTCTGAGAAAAACCAGAATAATTTATTGTAATTAATACTATAACTGTTATAATTAGTTTTTTCATAATTATTTATTTATGAAATTAATACTTAACAAATTTACAAACAAATTGAGTTTTATTTGTAGTAATTGATAACAAATAAAAACCTGAAGTTAAACCGGAAACATTAATTGTTAAATTATTTGAATCAGTTTTTCTAAGGTTTTCTATTTTAAAAACCTGACCAAAACTATTATACAATTTAATATCTTTTATTTTATTAATTTCTTCAACAGATTTAATGTTAATAATATTATAAGCGGGGTTTGGGTAAATAATAAAACTTTCTTTATAATATTTATTTTCTTTTATTCCGATTTGTGCATTATTTAAATCTATTCTTGTAATAAACGCATCATCATACCCACCTATTATATACTGGTAATAAGGTATTTCACCGTTAGGGGTTACAGGTTTAGCTAATGGGAAATAATAACTATTTGTAATACCCGTTATATAAAGCATTCTATCTGAAGAGACTGCAATTGCCATAGCTTTATCGTTGCCTGCCGAATAAGAACTATTATCATTACCTCCATATAAACTAGCCCAGAGAAGCTGGTTTTGGGAATTAAACCAAATAATAAATGCATCAATTGTTGCACTTGCTAAAGTACCTGCATTCTGACTTTGATTTACTACTATATCTGTATTTGTTTGTACTGGAAAATTATTATTAAGTCCAATTTTTTGACTGTTACCTGTAATATACAAGTTATCATAATTATCTATTGTGATATTGGGATTATATTTCATAGTATATATTGATGAGCCGGATTCGTCAGTACTGCCACCATAAAGTGTTGACCAAGTTAGTTGATGGCTGCTGTCAAATTTAGTAATAAAAATATCTGCAACATACCAATTAGTATCATTACCGGGAACCGCCTGGTAAGGATTACATAATGGAAAACCGGCAGTTTGAGGTACAAAACAAGTTGTATCGCCAGTTTTAGAATATGTATAACCGGTAATATAAATATCTCCGCTTGAATTAACTGCTACTCCGGTTCCTTTATCTTGTTGAGCACCTCCAACAAAAGTTGACCATAAAAGATTACCCGTTGCATTAAACTGGGCAATAAAAGCGTCACTCTGTGCAACATTAGTAGAATCTAAATACGAGTTAGTACAATTACATAACGGAAAACCAAAATTAGCAGGAGTTGTACAAGGTTGATTTTCTACAATACCTGTTGATGCTGTTTCGCCAGTTACAAAAATGTCGCCATTTAATTTATTTACAGTAACACTATTAATTTTATCAGATATATTGCCTCCAAAATATGTACCCCATTTTTGTTTAAATAAATGATTAAATTTTGCAATAAATGAATAGACAGTAGAACTGCTACTATTAATAGATGTTTGATAGTATGTATTAGTAACAAAATTTGTTAATGGAAAATTGGTGCAGGAAGGTGTACTATAAACATACCCGGTTATTACAAGTGCACCAGTTGTATCAACATCTGATGATAAAATCCCGTCATCAGAACATCCTCCAAAATATGCAGCTCTAATTGGAAAACCAGCATCATCGAATTTAATAATAAATCCATCTCTACTACCTGATAATGTGCTGTCATAATATGTACCATCATTGGGATTAGATGCAGGAAAAATAGGAAAATTGTTACTTGATGATGTATAACCGCATGCGAAAAGATATTTTTCGGAGCTGTTTTCGAATATGCTTAATGATGTGCCATAATCCTGACTACTGCCTCCGTAATATGTTAACCATTTGAGGACAGCGAGAGAGTCGAACTTTCCAACAAAAGCATTAGCATAAGCCGGTGCAACCATAGAACCAATATTTACCGGAAAATCTGTACTCTCTGTATAACCTATAATATATGGGTTGTTATTTTTGTCTGTTTTAATATCCATACCAGCATCTGAGCCAGACCCTCCCAAAAAAGTTGACCAATAAGAGTCGTTATTTGTTTGTGCAAGTTGTGTATGCCCCAAATCAACCTGAATTATTAAAGGTAAAGAAGTATTATAACTTCCAATATTAAATTTATAATAATTATTTGTACTGTCTGTTTGCCAGTCGGCTGTCCAACCAGTAATGGTATCTACTGTATTGTCGGCTTCCAATTGGTAAACAGTTGGTCTTTCGTAAGTAATACTTCCTATGCTGCTGTTAATTGTTAATTCGTTTGTAGTACCATTTAAATTAAATGAACTTGCACCTGCATATTCCATCATAATGTCTGTAGGGTTTCCGCCCTGTTTAACAATAAAATAGTATTTTATTCCATTTTGGTTACTGCTGTACATCATATCAATATTTGGATATAAATCAGTAGTAACTAATCGTTTATTACCACGTATTTCGGTAACTCCATCGGAGCAATGTGCTAAAAAGTAATTCACATAACTATTAATTTCTTCTAAAGGATATGTTTTTGCATTAGCATTACATTTTGAAAATGACACATCAATACGGTGCAATGTGTCGGATGTGCTTTCAACTGTATCAACGTGTGCAAATACAAAGCTATAACTATTTTTTCTAATATAAAATTCCGGCGAAAAGTTTTTAGCATAATACTTTATATCGGGAACTAATGTATCGGATGTGTTTATTAATTGCCCGCTATTTTTGTAATATGAGAAGCTGTTGACAGGAGTTTCGCCATTATAATCGGTGGGTGTAATAATATCTTTTTCAATATATTTTATAGTATAATATTCATAAGTACCAAATGAAATTTCACTTTCGCCGGTTACAATAATATCCTGATTATTATCAATAGTAATATTTGTAACCTTATCATTCAAATGGTTTTTACTATCATTGTGAATTGTCCAGATTACATTACCGCTTGCATCGTATTTCATTGTATAATAGTCGGCACTATCAATTTCCGTAAAAATATAACCTGAAACATAAATATTTCCTGAAGTATCAATAGCCATAGCACTTGCTTCATCATCTCCATCTAATGAATCGTTAAATGTTTGTATCCATTGTTGAGTTCCGCTGCTGTTATATTTTATTGTGGTAATATTTTTACCTTCTGTTGAAGAAGTTGTATAACCAGTAACATACACATTACCAGAAGCATCAACTTTAATTCCTTTAGCAATATCATCAAGATTACTACTATTATAAGTTATTTCCCACGATAGAGCAAGAGCAGAAGTTAGTTTTATAATATCATAATTGTAACCTTGTCCTGAAACTGGTGTTGCTCCAACTATGTAAACATTACCCGATGCATCTTCTACCATATCGTTAACCTGATCAATCCCAGTACTTGTATTTGCACTTATTCTTCCAGTTGTATAAGCACCGGTACTTTTATTGAAATTCATAGTACACCATTTATATGTAGAAGTTCCTGTTTGTACGATACCCGATGTAGTAACAGTTGTGCTACCAATACTGATTTTGCCTCCAACATCGTTTAAATTTGAAGTATAATTATAAGGAGTTGCCCATTGTTGAACCCCACTACTGTTGTATTTAATTGTAATTGCATCTGTATTAGGAACTGTATTATAGGTGCTACCAGTAATATAAACATCACCGTTTGAATCAACTTTAATGTCAGCCCCAGAATCGTAAGTACCCCCAGTTCCGTTATAAGTTGATAGCCATTGCTGCGTTCCACTACTGTTGTATTTAATGGTAATAATATCGGCATCGGTTGATGATGTAGTTACTGTTCCTGTAATATATACATTACCGCTACCATCAACATATAAGCCCACTCCAATATCCTGTCCGTCTGCACCGCCGTTATATTGCTGTATCCATTGCAATACTCCTGATGAATTGTATTTGGCAGTAAGTATATCATAATTATAGTTACCATTCATGGTTGCTCCTACTATATAAACATTGTTGCTTCCATCGGTTTTGGTAACATTTTTATAAAAAAAGTTTTGAGAACCATCTGTACTTGACCAGTCGGCAAATACTTTTAATTCGCCTTGCGAAAAAGCTGATTGAATAAAAGTCATAAGACTTAAAAAGAAGCAAAATGCAATGCTTACTTTTTTGATTTTAGTAATTGTTTTTTTCATGATTAAAAATTTAAGGTTTGTAAATATAATGATTATTTGTTTATTTATTTTGAGTATTTCTTTTTTTAATATTTATGAGTTTTAAATAATTAAATGTTCCATAACTATAAGAGTACATATTTTAAAAAGGTAACCACTTTTTTATAAATATTTTTCAACATATTTTATAAATATCACAAATTCAGATACATAAATATAAGAAATTTTATAAAAATATACTTAATAGTAGTTTGAGAAGGTTAAAAGTTACCATGCTTTTCGTTTTTTTAATTAAAAAATTTTACAAAAAAAAGGGCATGGAACATAACATTACTCGCTTAAGAGGTACTGGTATACCTGATATTACAAATAAGTCAAGCCCATGCCTTTGGCATGAGCGTTCACTTATTATTCAGTAATACCACAAAAATTACCAGTTTTCTTAAGCAAGAATAACAATTAACGCTTTTTTACGAATATTTTAAAGAACGTATGTTAACATTTTCATGTTTACGATGCAAATATATAACTATTTTTTTAAATGCAAAATATTTTTATCAAAAAAAATAAAAAAGGGCAATCATATTTGATTATCCTTTTTTATTAATAATGCGAATCAATGGTTGAAATGAACGCCACTGTAACATCAAGTTCGCTGTCTGCAATTACTAAAGCGGGGCGGTTTTTGCTACCAGAAAGGTCAGTAAAAGGGAATGGAACAAGAATTATATCGCCTTTTTTCATTTGTATCTTTCTTTCAGGTCAGCAAGTGAATAAAGGTCTTCTTCATTTTTAAGAAAGTCAAAAGTTTTAGAGTCGCTGATTAGCGTTTCTATTCCCTTTTGTAGAATGCTGTCATCGTATTTTTTTAAAATGTAGTCAGCGAAGTCGGCAATTTCACTAGCTTTGTCTTGCGGAAGTTTTGCAAGAACAGTTAAAGTTCGTTGGATTAAAGTTTCTCGTGTCATTGTTTAAATTTTTGTTCAAAGATACTGATTATTTATGGATTTGTTTCTGTTTTTTTTGGTTTGCCACTATCGGTTATATCTCCCCACTAATGTGGGTTATATTTAGTGTCTGTCCATAATGTCCGATTTTTTCGTTATACTCGTTTTGAAAACAGTCATTTACTACAGTAAACTCCTTGGTTTTCAAAACTTCGTATGCCTCAAACTCGAACATTATGAATCAGACACTGACTTTATGGACAGGCACTATTTACTATATCTTAAATTATAAAATGTTTGTAACTTCTTTATTATCATAAATAAAACCGTTTGTAATCAGTGTAAACATTTGTCATCGTTTAATAATTTAAAATTATATTTTATAAAATCAATACAAAAATAAAATAATTTTAAAATCCATATAATTTATTTCAATATTTTAAAATAATTATTGTAATAGTATTTATTTTATCTTCATTGTTAATTGTTATAAAATACATTCCATCGGAAAGTGAGCTTAAATTAATTTCATTATTTTTATTGTATAATGTTTTTTTAATTATTGGTTTGCCAATAACATCAGTTACTATAATAATAAATTCAGATTTATTTGGATTTTCAATTGTAATATAACCGTTTGAAGGGTTTGGATAAACTTTAATATTTGATAAAATATTATTCAAATCAACTGAAGTAGTAACATCAACTATAATTGTGTCCCATGCAACACATCCTTGCAAATCGGTAATATTTAAAATAAATTGAGTTGTTGAGGATAAAGAAACAGTGTTTGGATTTGCAATATCAGGATTATCTAATAATGATGCTGGCTCCCAATGATAAGAATATGAGTCAGTTCCACCTGAAGCTGAACCCGATAATGAAGTTGACGAATTATTCGGAATAGTTTGGTCAACTCCGGCATTTGCCAATAACTCAGGAAGTACAGTAACTGTAACAGCATCGGTTGCAGTACAACCTTCGGCATTTGTTACAGTAACATAGTATGTGGTAATAGCGGTTGGTGATACGGGATTAGATGAAAATGTCCAGCCATTTGACCATAAATAACTTACACCACCAGTTGCAGTTAAAGTTGTTTGGGCACCATTGCAAATTGTTGTATCAAAACCTGCATCAGCAATTGGAACAGGGTTAACAGTTGCTGTAACAGGAGTTCTTGAACTTGTACAAGTTGATTGTGTTTGAACTTCCCAATCGTAAAAATAATAATAGTATGCTGTATTATTTGCCGGATTTCCGATAATACTAACAACTCCTGATAAAGTGTAAGGGTAGGGAAGAGCAGGGGCACCTGCACCGCCATCGCGGTATAAATTTGGTGTAGTTGTGCAGATAATAGAATAACCAGTTCCGGCGGGTAAAAATGCGTTTAATGTAATTCTGCTTTCTCCATTTGGTATGCTAATACTTTGATTAAATACAACATTAGAATTTCCATCGGTAATTACAATTGTTCGGTTAGCTAATGCAGATGAATAAACTTTTGCTGAAACTAAATTCATATCCTGTAAAACATCGAAATATAAACCATAATTTGGAGTTGTATGATTACCGCCTGTTCCAACATTGTCAACTTTTCCTGCATACTGGGAAGCTCCTGTTGTAGTTGTAACACTTTCTAAATAATACGTAGTAGTTGTTGTTAATGTAGGTGTGTGATAGCTTGTTCCTGTATGTACTAAATTTCCTGCAGATGGAGCATCGTACCAGTTAATTGTTCCGTTACCTGTTGCAGTAATTGTAAAATCAATTGGTCCGCAATTTTGCATAGATGTTGCAGTTGGTGCTGTTGGTAAAGTTAAAATTATGTAATTTGTTATAACTATTTGGTCGTTACCGGAACAACTATTGCTTACGGTTAAAGTAACCGAATAATTTCCACTCGAAACATAAGAATGCAAAGGGTTTTGTAATGTTGATGATTGTCCGTCGCCAAAATCCCATAAATATGATGAGCCGGCAGGTGCCTGCGATGTGCTTGTAAATTGAATATCCGGAACACAACCGGTAGTATGGTCGGCTGTAAAACTTGCAACAGGAGGAAGGGGAGATAGTTGAACATCTCTAATAACAGTAGATTTATTTGCTACTGTAATTCCGGTAATTGTTTGAGGTTGATAGCCAGTAGCAGAATATGTAATAGAATATGTTCCAGCAATTATTGGACGGTGATAATTTCCAATGGGTAATGAACTGTAAACCTGCGAACTATCAACATCGTGAGAATTTACAGTTACTAATGCTTTTATAGCATTGCCGGTACATGCATCAGTAATAATTCCTCTAACTCCATATAAAGATTGTTCTATATAATTTAAGAAAGAACGGTACAAATATCCCCAGTAATTTGGTAAAAGATTTCCTGCAACAGTTTTTGTAGTTGATAGTTCAATGGTTTCTTCTCTGCAATGTTTAAAATAATTCATATAATCTTGCCTGCCGCCGGTAATTATATACCAATCGCCGCCTTCGGTATATCCGGTAGAAGTAACATCTTTAAAATATCCGGCGGGTCCATTAGCAAAAACTGTATCGGCAAATTCTTTTGATACAAATTGCCACCAGCTATCATCGGCATGTGTACGTTGAGCTGAAGTCCATGTATCCCAAGGATAATTAGCCACCGAAGCACCGCCATGAGTATTAGCCGACATTACAAAATCGTGTGCATCAGCAAAATTCATCCATGCAACAGTTTCGGGCTGCCACGCGTTACCGTCAGGATGTTGTCCTGTTCTAGGGTCAGGATAATTTCTGTTTAAATCAACAAAACTTCCGTTTTCTCGAATAGCACCGGTAACAGTATTATCGCCACCAAAATAGGTTCCATCGGGATTTGCTAAAGGACAAATCCATATTTCCATATTGTTAATTATATTTGTAACTCTGGTGTCGGTGCCATAATTTGTTGTTAAATAATCAATTAATCGTAAAAATAAAACATAACCTGTTGTTTCGTCACCGTGCATGGTTCCGGTATATAAAAATTCAGGTTCATTTTCATCAATACTAGGATTGTCAGTAATTTTTATAATTAATAATTTATGTCCACTGGGTAAAATAGCTACTGTGTCTAATTTACAAATATTTGGGTAATTTGTTGCAAAAGTTTGCATCATTGTTTCGTATTCTGAATAAGTTGGATAAGTATCAAATTGCCATATTCCTTTAGTATTGTCCCACATTTCAACTACAGCATCACCCGGGTGAGGTAACACTTCAAACGAAATATTTTGTTCTAAAAATTTCGGAAAGTTTTTTCGGTTTGCATAAGCCCAAACCTTGTTGTTTTTAACATTGTCAATGGAAATTATATTTGTTAAAATAAGTATTTCTGAAGGTGAGCTAATATTAAAACTGAAATAAACTTCACCTTTTTGAGCAAGGTAATTATTTGCTTTTATTAATTCACTTTTATTTTGTGCAATGCTTGTGTTTAAAGCAAATAAACAAGCAAAAAGTAATATAAATACGTAAAGTTTTCTCATAAAATTAATTTTTAATAAAACATAAAGTTACAAACAAAATAAGCAGGTTATTCACCTAAACCGTTAAAATTTTATTAAAAGACGCAAATTATTTATAAAAGTTGCAACAGAATTTATAATATGTATAAAAATAGTAATATTACGACATTTTTATTGCTAATTTTATTTAATCTCATGTTTAATTTTTTTATAATTTTGAAATATTAAAATAAATGCAAAATGAAAAATATAATTATTGGCTTATTCATAATGTTTTCGATACAATCTTATGCAAACACTGATACTTTATATGCAAATATTTCGGCAACTCAAGCACATGATTCGATTTTAGCATATAATAATAATCCGTTTTTTGTAATTTTAGATGTAAGAACCGCTTCTGAATACGTTTCACATATAGAAGGAGGAGTAAATATTGACTTTTATAATCCAAATTTTTCATTAATTCTTGATAGCTTAAATAAATGCAAAATTTATTTAATTCATTGTCAATCCGGTGGTAGAAGCGGTCAAGTTTACACAATGATGCAAACAAAACATTTTAAAACGGTTTATAATATACTTGGCGGTATTAACGCATGGAATTCTGCATCATTTCCAACTACAAGTATAGTTGCTCCCAAGTTGGGTTTATTAACTGATAGTGTTAATTTTTTTAATACCAATATTGGTAGTATAGATTCTATTTTAGTAACTTTAACAAATTGCAAGAATTCTATTTTAAATATATCGTCATCTACAAGTTTATTAGGAACTGAATTTTCTTCTTCATTTAATAATATCAATTTATATGGTGCACGTGATTATAGTTTTTATATTTACTATCAACCAACTGATTTAATAAATGATAGTATAATTGTTTTAATTGAAAGTAACGGTGGAAACAAAACCTTATATATTGAAGGTAATGCTTTGCCAACAAATATTAAACTTATTGAAATAAATAATGATATAATTATTAGTAAATCAGATGATTATATAAATTTGCGAACTAACTCAAATGATATTATTTCAAATATATGCTTATATGATATTAACGGAAAAAAGCTAATTGATAAAACGAATAATGAAACAATTGTTAATTGTTATATTAAAAACATTAAATCAGGAATATATATATTACATATTGTTACAAGTAACAATATTCACTTTACCCGAAAAATATTTTTGTAAAACAATCTTTTTAAAAACCTCATAAAAAAGCTATTTTAAGCTATTCGCAAATTACAGGAGTCATATCTCCGATGCTATTGTATATAAGTGTGCTCGAATATTTACCACCACCAACATAATCCTGTCTAAAGCCCATATCAACAGCATTACATTTTCCATCGGGCCACTGTCCTAATAATTTCATGTATATTTTTCTGCAAATTATAGCCCCTGTTATTTCATTTTTTTCTATTTCCCAGTTGGTGGAAACAATTTTTGCTTTTGTATATTTTTCAGTCCAGTTTTCGTTAGCGGCTTTTGTGTTTATTGCCTTAACTGCCTGTTGCTCAATAGTTGTATTAACCATTCCTGCTTTAATACTGCTGAATTTTTTCGTTGGTTTTTCGCTTGCTCCTCCTTTTTCCAAAGAAAACTCGCCTTTAGCAATGGTTTCTTTTTTCTCATTCCAGAGTTCAACAACTACATTATGTTTTCCGTCTTTCATGTCGAAAAGAATAAAGTTATTAAAACCAGCCGATTCGGTAGAAAAATTATTTGAAGTAATATATAAAACAAATGCAAACTTATATTTCTGATTTTCAATTTCAAATCCGGGTTCTGCTCCATCTACAACTATTTTTCCTTTAAACTTAACAGAGCCATCATCATTTGGCTTTAAAAAAACACATGCAGTAATCTCATCTTTTGTATTAAAAGCGTCAATAATAACAGGTTCAGGAGGCAGGTCTTTTATGCTGCCCTTACAAAACAAAATCTGCCCTTCGTGAGCTTTATGGAAATCTGAAACATAAGAATCTTTTTGTGAAAAGACCGGCAAAGAAAACAGACTAGCTGTAATAATCAATAATACAATGTTTTTTTTCATATTTATATTTATTTATTTTCCTACTCTTATGGCTTTTCGGTTACGCCACTGTAATTAAAAAACCTATGTGGGCAGGCTCCGTTTTTTTTAGTGGTTTCTGGTTTCCACTTTTTTATTTATTATACTTTTTTAAGCATTCAACAATTTTTTTATTTTCCTCTGGCTTTCCGATACTAATTCTAAATGCTTTATTATCGCCAAATGTATCCATTTTTCTGACAACTATTTTATTTTTAAAAAGTACATCATAAACATTGTCGCGTTTTTCGGTTGTTGAAAAATAAAGGAATATAAAATTACTTTGAGATTCAATAACATTATACTCAAGCATTCTTAATTTATTAATCAGAAATTCTCTTTCTTTTGTATTTTCAGAAGCACATTTTTGTAAATATTCAATATCATCTAATGCAGCTAATACGGCAATATTTGCTATAGAATTAACTGAAAAGGGAACTCTGTTTGCTTCAAAATCATCTATAATTGGTTTTTGTATAATACCGTAACCAATTCGTAAACCTGCTAACCCATATATTTTTGAGAAAGAATGAAGTATTATTATATTTTTATATTGTTTATATATACTTAACACATCAGGGAAATTTTGTGCAGTAACATATTCGTTATAGGCATCATCTAATACTACATAAGTTGTTGGTGGAATTTCTTTTAGAAACGATAAGAGTTCTGTTTTTGTGAAAAAGGTACCTGTTGGGTTGTTGGGGTTAGCAATAAAAATCAACTTTGTTTTAACATCAGTTAACGATAAGATATTTTTTAAGCTAACATGATAATTTTCCATTTCGGCTTCGCGACATTCGCGATTATATATTTTCGCACAAAGTTTATATGCGATAAAAGAAAGTTTTGAAATAACAACATTCTCATCACTTTTTACTAATCTTGAAATTAACTGGTCAATTAATGCACAGGAACCCGGAGCTACAATTATTTCATTTGGTGAAACATTGTTTTTTATTGACAATTTTTCTTTAAGTTCAGTTAAAATCACATCAGGATAAAGCGATACAGATTTTATATTTTTTTGTATTGCTGCCAAAACTTTTGGTGATGCACCATAAGGGTTTTCGTTTTGGGCTAATCTTATTACTTCATTATTATAATTCAAATTTACATATAATGGCGTTTCTTCTGTTTTTGTATTCATTTTAAAATAGTTTCTGATAAATTTATTAACACTTCTTCTCTGTACCACGCACTCGCTCTGATATCAGAAATTGGCTTGGCATATTTTTTAATTAAGTTTGCAAATTGTTTTACATCTGTTTCGTTTAGCGAATTAATGTTTTTTCCTAAAATAAAATCGCAAGCATCTTTTGTAAAAACAATAGTAGGAGCAACTGCACCAATTGCATAACCTGCATCAATAACATTATTTTGTTCGTCCTTTTGAAAATGGTAA
This sequence comes from Bacteroidetes bacterium GWA2_32_17, assembly GCA_001769035.1. Classification (GTDB taxonomy): domain Bacteria; phylum Bacteroidota; class Bacteroidia; order Bacteroidales; family GWA2-32-17; genus GWA2-32-17. The sequence continues at coordinate 29,088 of MENF01000034.1, read as the reverse complement.
GCTATTGAAGCAATTGCAATTTCCATAGAATTACGTGTTCCAACTTTAATATAGCCCGATTTTATATTTTTGGAAATATTAATTGGAACAAAAATACTTCTTAATATTTCATTTTTCTTCAAAGAAGTCTTTTTTACTCCACGAAAAAAATCAGAAATATTCTCTTCACGTATATTTCCTTTTGAATCAATAATTTCGCAAACAGCTTTAAGTGCAACTAAAGCACATGACATATCGCCCGACGGTGATGCCTGACAAACATTTCCGCCGATTGTTGCCGAAGCCCTAATTTGCCCCGATGCGACACTGTTTGTTGCTTCCCATAATACTGGATAATTATTTTGAATAATGTTATTTTCCAACAACTGGGTAGCAGTAACTAAAGCACCAATTTGTACTCCATTTTCATTAATATTTATAGCTTTAAAATTATTATCATTTAGTTTAGCTAAATTAATAACAGTAAGGTTTTGTTGCAAATTGTTATTTAAATCATTAATTAAATCTGTATAACCTGCACCAAATCTATAATTTTTATCTTGTGAATTACTGATAACTTCAAATAATTCATGGCTTGTTTTCGGACTAATTACATCAAAATCTAACATAGAAATTATTTATTGTTAACTTTTCATTTTACTTTGTACTAAATACTTAGTACTTTATTAATAGTTTTTTCCTTTAAAGCTTTCAATATTTTTTCTGGAGACAAAGGAAGCGAATAAAATTCAATTCCTATTGCATCAGCAACTGCGTTAGCAATGGCTGCTGCAGTAGGTATTAACGGTGCTTCACCAACGCCTTTAGAACCATAAGGACCTGCATCATCATAAGTTTCGACCGGATAAAAATTAACATCGGGCATATCCATACTTGTGAGCAACTTATACCCATGAAAATTTGGATTGAGAAGCATTCCATTTTTGTAAATCATTTCTTCGGTAAGTGCAAAACCAATTCCGGTTGCAACACCTCCCTCAATTTGACCTTGTAATGCCAAAGGGTTAAGTACCCGCCCAACATCCTGCGAAACAAAAACATTCAGCACTTTTACTTTTCCGGTCAAAGTATCAACTTCCACTTCTATTGCCTGCGATGCAAAAGCATAGTTTCCGGACACATCGCCTTTAAATTCTTTATCCTGAAAACTGCTAGGTGGCTCATAAAAATATTCAACAACACACAATTCATTTGGTAAACCAAAGTGCATTTCCCTAACTACTTTATCAATTTTTATTTCTTTGTCATCATGAAACATTGAACCATTCTGATAAATAAAATCTGAATTTTCGATACATAAAAGTTTTGCAGCTTGTTTATTAAGTTTTTCTTTAATAAGTTTTATTGCTCCGAGCAAAGAATTTCCTGCAACAAAACTGGTTCTTGATGCATGAACACCAACATCCCATGGTTTAACGTCAGTATCGGTATTAATAACTTTTATTTTTTCAATTGGAATGCCAAGTTCTTCAACTGCAATCATTGCCAGCACTGTTTCCGAACCTTGTCCTATTTCGTTAGAGCCAGTTATTATAGTAAGGTATCCATAGTGGTCAATCTTTAATCTGGTGCCACAACCATCTGAACGATAAATTTTTGCACCACCCCCAACATGTAACATAGAAGCCAAGCCAATTCCTTTTTTATATCTTCCTGATTCTTGGGATTTGGAATTTGAGATTTGGGATTTTATTCTTTGTGAATATTTACTTTCTTCAATAACTTTTTTTAAGGCAGGTATTGCTCCGCAAGTTTTGAAATTTAAACCTTGTCCGGTTATTTCACCTTTATAATTTGCATTTATTAATCTTATTTCATCTTTACCTATTCCAAGTTCTTTTGCAAGCAGGTCAATATTTGTTTCAATAGAATATGTAGCTTGAGGATTTCCATATCCTCTAAATGAGCCGGCAAACGGATTATTTGTGTATATTGCTTTTGCATCGAATGAACATGCAGGAACCTGGTATAATGAGGAATATGTTTGCATCATAACAAAAGGTGTAGTAGCACCCCATGATGTGTATGCACCATTATCCATTGTTATTTTAACTTCACGAAAAGTAAATTTTCCATTCTCGTTGGCACCTGTGGTAAGGTCAATAATCATTGGTTGACGGGTAGGAGATGCAATAAATTCTTCTTCTCTGCTGTACAATAGTTGCACAGGTTTTCCTGTTTTAATTGAGAGCAATGCACAAATTGGCTCAAAAGGAAGCATGTCTAACTTACTTCCAAAACCACCACCAATAATTGGTTGAATAATTCTAATTTTTGATGGTTCCATTTTTAATGCATGAGCCACATCTCTTTGATACAAAAAAGGAACTTGCGTTGATGCCCATATAGTTAGTTGTCCATCAAGTTTTGAATAGCTGGCTGTAATGTTACTTGTTGCCATACAACAATGTGTTACACGCGAAGTTTCGTATCTTTTAGTGATTATAACTTTGCTGAGTTTCTTTTGATCTTCAATATTACCATGCTCATAATGAAATGATTCTCCAATATTTTTGTTTCCAAATTTATCATGAGAAAATTCATTTAGCTTTGGAGCATCTTCTTTCAAAGCATCAAAAGGGTTATAAATTCCTTTTTTTACTTCGTATTCTACTTTAATTAATGATAAAGCTTTTTTTGCAATTTCTTTTGTTGTAGCAGCAACAGCAGCTATTTCATCACGATTGCAATTAACAGTTTTGCTTTTAAAAATAGGATGGTCTCTTTTGTATCCGATTTGATTAACATCAACATCAGCGGCAGTAATTACGCACATAACACCATCTAATGCTTTTGCTTCAGATACATCAATCGAAATAATTTTAGCACAAGGATATTTTGTACGAAGTATCATTCCATGCAACATGCCCGGTAATTCAATATCATGACCATAAACAGATTTACCGGTAACACGTTCTTTGGCATCTAATTTTGGAGTTGATTTTCCAATTATCTTTAATTCTTTTACCATATTTAAAAAGTTATACTTTGTCATTCAGTTGTCATACAAGTAGTCATTCAGTTGTCATTCATGGTCATACAGTTGTTATACGTGAGCATACAATAGAATGACTATTGTTTGACCATTGTATGACTATTGTTTTTTATAAACGGCTTCTGCTGCATCAATTATTTTAATATAGCCCGTACAACGGCACAAATGTCCTTCAAGCGATTTTTTTACTTCATCACGTGTTGGGATTTTATCTTCGTTTTTACATTTTTCGCTAAATGCTTTTGTAGTCATTACTACACCCGAAGTGCAAAATCCGCATTGAATGGCACCATGAGCAATCATTTTTTCCTGAACTAAATCCAATGGCTTTTCAACAGTACCAAGACCTTCAATAGTAGTTACATTTTTACCATTAATGTTTATTGCTAGATACATACAAGAGTTAATTGCAGTTCCATCAATTATTATGGTACATGCACCACATTCGCCTTCCATACAGCCAACTTTAGTTCCTTTTAATTTTAAATCATCGCGAATAAAATCAACTAAAAGCGTAGAAGGTTTAATTCTTTTAGTCATTTTACTTCCATTGATTATAAAATTTATTTCAACCATATTGTACATTTTATTATTTATTGAAAAATATAATCACAAATTTAATTTTTTTTTACTAATTAAAATCTTTTTTTATTTTGAATAATAGAACTGAAGTTAATTAAAGTTCTGTTAGGGCAATGTCATTAAGTTAAGTAATTTCATGCTGTATATCAACAACATGAATAGCCATAATATTTATGTCGGTATATTATATAAACACTTTTTTTGGACTTTAGCCCTGTCTTAGTTTAAAATGTTGAGCTATAACCCAGTTTTACTTTTATATTTATACACAATGTGAAGCTCGTGGCTATTAACTATCTACAAGTTAAATATTACTTAATAACTAAAGAAATTTGATTGATTAACGCCTATATCAAAGCGTCCGTCACTTATTGCAATTGGTTCGTTGTTAATTAAAGCCTGAAATTCAAAATGACCTGATAATATTACTTCTGTTTCTTTAGTATCAACAAATAATAGCTGTGCTTTATCAACTTTAAAATATCCATTTAGTAAGGTTACATTAACATTTGACCCATAAATATTAATTGAAATTTTATTGGTATTATTAAGGTTAATAATTGTGTCATTTAACTGTAACAAATCTTCATAATTTACTGGTAAAAAATTCGTAAAATAAAACTTCATTGTCATATTGTTATACGAGGTATTACCTAATTGTCCAAAAAAATTAAAAGTCATAGTATCATTTGTTACAATTATTTTAAGTGGAACTTTTTTATCGTTTGAAATAAAAACTTCCCTGTCGTAATATGCTCCAAAAGTGTTATAACCCCATTCTGAATAAATGGGTAATCCTGGTGATTCAACATCTTCAATAAAAATAGAATCACGTAAATTTTTATCCTTTTTGCAACTTATTATAATAATTAATATTAAAAACAAATACTTTATTTTCATAAATTAAAATTTTAACGGAATTAATAAATTAACCTGCATCCCGCCTCCTATACCAGTTCTAACTATGCTTGAGTTTGTTTTTACAATGTTAAAAGATACTGCAAATGCCTCTATGTTAATATTAAATTTACCTTCTTTACCCAATTTTATACCTGCTCCAAAATTTATATTACAATGAAATGGGCTTGGTTTAGCAAATTTATTAATTACATCAGTAGTATAACTTTCCATATTGTCGTTATAAAATATCACATCATTCTTAGTGAAAAATTTATAACTTAAATCAACAGATGTTTTAAAATAAAACCTAAAAAAACGATTATGCGAAGTAAAGTATCTTAATTCTAAGGGAATTCCTATAAAATACGAATTTTGATTTATTTCATTTACTCTTAAAATTTCTGAGCTAGTATTACTTTGATTAACAAGCAAATAAAAGTATTTATCATTTTTAGACCATATATCTTGCTTTCCAAGACTGCTAGTAATATATGTAAGCCGGATGCCATAGAGTAGTCCTAATTTATTTTTTAAACTTCTTGTCTCAGTTTTTATACTAAACTGAAATTCGTTATACCTGCCTGTTAAATTTATTGCAGAATTATCGTTATTGTTTGAAGAGTTGTCGGCTCTAATAAAGCTATAATCGGGTATATTAAATGGTAAAAATGTGTTTCCAACTTCTATTCCAAAATACCTAACTGAATCGAATTGGTTTTGGGAATACGATTTACCTATTAATAAAAAACATAAGATTACTGTAAATAAAATTTTTCCGTTCATATACATTGCTAATATTTTTAATTGTCAGGTTTCATAAAATTGATACACAAAACAATTTAATTAAAATAATTTTTTATAAAATTAATTCAAATTTAGGGTTTTGTGCCGTTTTGAACTAAATTCCTTTTTAATATTTAATTGTTTGACGATGTAAATATACACTTTTTTTCTTAATTCAAAATATTTTTTTTTGTTTATATTTTTAAGTTTATTGATACTCAATTTATTATGTTTTTCAGATTGATGTAGATTGAAGAAGATTGATAAGATTGATGAAGACGTTCTTCAATCTTGTCTTCTCAATCTATTCAATCTTTTTTTTTCAATCTTTCTTCTCAATCTTTTCCTATAGCATTTTAAGAATAGATTACTCACATTTTTAATTTTATTTTCAATGTGTTCGTGAAATCGCTTCGCTAAGTTCTTCGCTAATCACTCAGAATGACATTGCCTGTTTCTCAATCTTTTTCAATCTCACCCTTACGCTCAACCTTAAAAATAATTATTCCCTTCCAATATCTTAGGTACTTTTAATAGACACTGAATTGTTACTATTATTTTTTTATAAAATATTTTTTCTACCTTTGGGCATGAAAGTTAAAGAAAAATCTCTCAATATATGCTAATGTTAAATCCAGATATAATCATAAAAATATTATTAATATAAATATTATGAGAAAGAAAAACAGAATTTTATTTTACCCGTTAATTTCAATAGGGTTACTATTATTTATTATAAATGGTTGCAAAAAAAAGGATGACAGCAATTCAACTCCTACAGGGCAAGTTCCGGTTCTTACTACTTCTGCAATAAGCAATATTTCACAAAATTCTGCTTCATGCGGAGGCAACATTACTTCTGATGGTGGTGCAACAGTTACGGCAAGAGGAGTTTGTTGGAGTATTTTGCAAAATCCGACAATTGCAGATAGTAAATCATCAAATGGAACAGGTACAGGCATTTTTACGAGTAACATTACTAACTTAACCGACAGCACTACTTATTATGTAAGAGCTTATGCTACTAACAGCAATGGCACAGGATACGGCAGCAATGTTTCTTTTACAACATTACAGGGAAGTGGAAATACTGTTACTGATATTGACGGCAATGTTTATAATACTGTAACTATTGGAACACAGGTATGGATGATAGAGAACCTTAAAACAACCAAATACCGTAATGGCGATACTATTGCCAATATAACATCTAATTCTGCATGGGCAGGCACTGTTACTGGTGCTTACTGCAATTATAATAACAGTGTTAACAGTTCAATAACTTATGGCAGATTATATAACTGGTATGCTGTAAACGATAACCGAAATATAGCTCCCGTCGGTTGGCATGTACCTACCGATGCCGACTGGACAACATTGACAACCTATTTAGGAGGTGAAGGCGTTGCTGGCGGTAAACTTAAAGAATCAGGAACAACACATTGGCAAAGTCCTAATACAGGAGCCACAAACGAGACAGGTTTTACAGCTCTTCCGGGTGGCGACCGTTTATTTTCTACAGGAGTATTCTACGATAAAGGAGTCTATGGTTTCTATTGGAGTTCTACATCGAATGATGCAAGCACTGCCTGGGTTCGTGCTTTGGACTATGGTTACAGCAATGTAAGCAGAAGCAACAACCCTAAGAGTAATGGGTTTTCTGTACGGTGCATAAAGGATTAATATTAGAAATACATTAAGTTAAATTTAATGAAAGGATACAAATTAGGCATTGATGTAGGCGGAACATTTACAGATTTTTTTCTTGTTGGTAACGACGGCTCTTCATTAATTCACAAAACACTTTCAACGCCTCAGGATTCTTCCATCGGTTTTATTACCGGAATAAAAGAAATTGCCCAAAAATTAAATCTTGAATTAAGTTCTTTTATTAATGATATCGACACTATTGTTCACGGCACTACAGTTGCAACTAATGCATTACTTACTATGAACGGAGCAAAAACTGCATTAATAACCACAAAAGGTTTTAGAGATGCTTTGGAAATGCGCCGGGGTATTCGTGAAGAACGGTATAATAATCATTATAAGAATGTAAAACCTTTAGTTCCCAGGCATCTAAGATTTACCATTGATGAAAGAATTGATGCTTTAGGTAACTCAATTTTACCTGTAAAAACTTCAGAACTTGACAAAATAATTGAACAGCTTAAGAAAGAGGAAGTAAAGGCAATTGCAATTTGTTTTATAAATTCTTATCTTAATAACGAGCACGAAAAAATTGCAACTGAATATTTAAGAAAAGCTTTACCCAATTTGTTTATTTCCGGTTCTTATGAAGTCCTTCCTTCCGTGCGTTTTTACGAAAGAGTCAGCACAACCTGCATCAACGCTTATATTGGTGTTGTTATCGCCAAATATCTCGAAGCACTGTTGTGTAAATTATATGACATCAACTTTAATGGTAAACTAATGATTATGCAGTCGAACGGCGGGGTGGTAACACCTGATGTTGCTCGAAAAATTGCTGCTGTTACAGTTCTTTCCGGTCCCGCAGCAGCTCCTATTGCCGGTGCCTATTATGCTGAACTTTTAGGTTTCGATAATTGTATAACAATGGATATGGGTGGTACAAGTTTCGATGCTTCGTTAGTTGTTAATCGAAAATGTGTTACAAGTACCGATGGAAGTATTGATAGGCACAGAATTGCATTACCAACATTAGATATTGTTACAATTGGAGCTGGTGGTGGTAGTATTGGCTGGATTGATAAAGGAGATTTGCTTCAGATGGGACCAAAAAGTGCTGGCTCGTTACCCGGTCCAATTTCTTATAACAGAGATGGAATTGAACCTGCATGTACCGATGCCGATTTAATTCTCGGTTATCTTGACCCGAATTTTTTTGCCGGCGGAAAATATATTCTGAATAAAGAAAAAACTATTGTTCTTACTAAAAAAACATTAGGTATAACTCTTGGTCTTGATGCCATGAAAACGGCTGCCGGAATGTATCGTGTAATAAATATGAATATGGCTCAGGGTGTTCGCCAGGTTTCGGTTGAAAGAGGTTACGACCCCAGAGAATTTTTAATGCTCTGTGCCGGTGGTGCCGGTTCTATTCATGCAGGCGAAATATGCAGGGAATTGGAAATTCCTATGTTCGTTGTTCCCGATGTTGCCTCTATTTTTTGCGCAGCAGGAATGCTTCTTGGTGATCTTAAGCACGATTATGTTCGCTCGTACATGACCCGATTCTCAAAAATAGATAAAAAGAAATTCCTTGCTTTTTTTGCTCAAATGAAAGATGAGGCAATTAGAACTTTAACTGAAGAAGGCATTTCCAAAGAAAAAATTGAATATAATCCATCACTTGATATTCGTTATGTTGGGCAGTTCCACGAAGTTCCACTTGAAGTATTAATGAAAGATATTAACGAATTCAATACCGCTTCAATTATTGAGGCATTTCATAAAGAACATAACCGTAAATATGGCTATGAACTAAAAAATGAAGGTACAGAACTAGAAATTATCAATGTAAGATTAAGAGCAGTGGGTGTTACCGAAAAGCCACAATCACTTTCGGGAAATAAAATTAAAGGCGCCGAAAGTCTTGAACAAGCATTAAAATGTAGAAGACCAGCTTATATTCCTGAAACTGATTCTATGCAAGAAGTACCAGTTTATGATGGTGATATTTTGTTCAATAATTTTAAAATTGAAGGTCCTGCTCTAATTGAGCAAATTAATACAACTATTTTTATTGGTGGCTCTTATAATTGCGAAACAGGAATTGGTGGCTGCTTTGTTGTTTATAATAAATTTCTTATGCCAAATGGCTTCGAAAAAAATATTTCAACTCAAAAACTAATATCAAATAACGTTTAAATAATGTCTGAAATAAAAATAGATAACATTCTCCTTTCCATTTTTCAGCGTGCCTTTCGGTCAATTACCGATGAAATGAGCATTTCGCTTACAAAAACTACACGCTCACCAATATTGTGCGAAGCAAAAGATTTTGTAACAGGTTTATATGATGCAGAAGGAAATATGCTTGAGCAAACCGAAAATCTTCCAATCTTAAGTTTTTCTTTAGGTCCTGTTTGTAAAGTTATTATTAATCAATACGGTAAAAATATTTTTCCGGGCGATGTTATTATTCATAACGACGTGTTTTCGATGGGTAATCAGAATAACGATGTTGCTATTTTTAAACCTATATTTTGCAATGATGTTTTAGTGGGCTGGTCAGCAGCGAAGGGACATCAGGCAGATATTGGTGGTGCTGTTCAGGGTGGATACAACCCAAATGCAACAGAGGTTTGGCAGGAAGCATTGCGAATTCCTGCAGTTAAATTATACGAAAAAGGAGTGTTGCGTCAGGATGTATGGAATTTAATTTTTGCTAATATTCGCTTAATCATGGTGCAGGAAGATATTAAAGCACAGATTGGTGCATGCACGCTTGGTGAACGAAGGTTAAATACATTGATTTCTAAATATGGAATTGAATGTTTTGAAGCTCATAAATTGGAATTATTCGGAAGTACTGAAAAGATGATGCGTTCGGAAATTTCATCTGTTCCCAATGGTACTTATTATGGAAGCAGTAAGGTATATTACGATGGCAAACATTTGGGTTCAGAATTCGAAATTAAAGCAAAAATTATTGTTGAGGATGAGAGCATTACATTCGATTTTTCAGAATCTTCTCCTCAGACTAATGGCTTTGTTAACGGAACATATACTTCGTCATGTTCGGCAATTACTCTTACTTTTTTACAAATGGTTAATCCCGATATTTCTCACAACGAAGGAATGATAAAGCCATTAACTTATATTGTTCCCGAAGGAACTATTCTAAACGCGTCTTATCCCAAAGCAACTACTTTCGGAAATCATTTATGTCCACAGATAGCCGATTCTATTTTTAAAGCACTCGGTCCTGCCATGCCCAACAGGGTTACTGCCGGATGGAATCATTTGCTTTGTTCTCTTTTTACCGGGAAACACCCACGAACAAACGAAAAATACGTTGACATTTGCTTTATGGGATTAAAAGGTGGTTCCGGTGCATTACAAGGCGATGACGGATACGACCACATTGGAATGATTGATGCTTCGGGCGGACTTCTCGACCAGGACTATGAAATGTACGAACAACAAACGCCACATCAGATACTAAAACACGAATTTCTTACTGATTCGGGCGGGGTTGGAAAATGGAGAGGTGGATTAGGTGTTGAAACTTTTATTAAAATGGGTGGCGACAATGCCACAATGGTGGTTTTTGGAGATGGTGATGTAGAATCAAATTATGGTTTATTTGGCGGAAAAGGAAGTATTTTGAACAGTATTAATTTAAAGTATCCCGATGGAAAACTTCATACACCTTTAAGTAAAGATTTAATTGAAAGTATCCCTGATGGAACTGTTTATAAACAAATTGCAGGAGGAGGAGGAGGATATGGAAATCCAAAAGAAAGAGATGTTAATAGTGTCCAACAAGATGTTCAAAACGAAATAGTTACAAAAGCTCAGGCAGCTAAAGAATATGGCGTTATCTTTAAAAATGAAAGTTTTGAAATTGATATAATTGAAACAAATAAATTAAGAACCAAAAAACAATGAACAGTCAGCAGTTGGCAATGAATATAGAACAATTCACCCCGTAGGATAATCCCATTGAACAACGGAGTGAAAATAAAAACAAATATCCAACGGGGTAAACATTTTTTAACATAGAACAATGAAACAATATTTTATTTGTACATTCGTATAATTCGTATTTCGTAAAGAAAAATAAACATAGAACAATGAACTTTTTTAACATATAACAATAAACTTTTTTTTAACTTTGAACTTTTTAAATAATGAACAATAAACACGAAACAATTCTTCCCGATGGCTGGCCATCACCAAAAGGATATTCTAATGGAATCCTTGCTCAAAAAGGCCGAACTCTTTATCTAGGTGGTCAAGTAGGTTGGGATTCGAATGAAAAATTTAATAGCGATAAATTAATTCCACAATTTGAACAGGCATTAAAAAATATTATTGCAGTTATTACAAAAGCTGGCGGAAAACCAGAGCATATTGTTAAAATGACTTGTTTCTGCAAAGATAGAAACCAGTATCTTGAATCTAGACGAGATTTAGGAAAGGTTTGGAAAGAAATAATGGGAAATCATTACCCATGTATGAGCATGATATTCGTTGTTGATTTATTAGATCATCCGGCATTAATTGAAATAGAAACTACAGCAGTCATTCCTGATTAACTACAAAGTAAAATGAACTTTGAATTATCTGAAATACAAAAGCAAATTCAGCAAACCTTTAAAGATTTTGTTGATAGGAGGGTAGTACCCAATGCACAAGCTATTGACGAGAACCATGAGTTTCCACAAGAGTTGTTTAAAGAAGTTGGCGATTTAGGTTTTTTTGGAATGAGATATCCTGAAGAAGCAGGTGGAACAAATATGGATATTGTTTCTTATACTTTAGCTGTAATCGAACTTTCACGCGGTTCTCTTTCATTAGCAGCTGCATGTACCATGCAATCTTTAATGGCAACGTATTTCCTTTTTCGTTTAGGTGATGATGAAGTAAAATCATATTTCAACGAAGCATTGAAAGGAAATAAAATTGGTGGTATTTGCATGACAGAACCTAATGCTGGTAGTGATTTATTTGGAATACAAAGTAAAGCACAAGTTATGGATGATGGTTTTATTCTCGAAGGTCAGAAAACCTGGATTACATCTGCACCCGTTGCTGATTTTTTTACCGTATTGGCAAAAACTGATACCGCTGAAGGGCTTTCCATCTTTTTTGTTCCTGCTAAATTAAAAGGAGTTAAAATCGGGAAAACTATTGAAAAACTTGGTGTAAGGGGTTCTGTTACAAGTGAAGTTTATTTTGATAATGTAAAACTTCCAATAAATTACCTTTTAGGAAAACTCGGTGATGGAACAAAATATTTAACTGAGATTCTTGCTGAAATCAGGATTATGACAGCTGCTCTTTCTATTGGCGTTGCCACTGCAGCTTTTGAAGATGCTTTAAAATATGCAAAAGAAAGAAAACAATTCGGTCAGCCAATTTATAAATTTCAGGCAATTAAAATGAAATTTGCCGAGATGGATGTTCAACTCCAAACAGCTAAGCTTTATACACTTTATGCAGCTTCACTTAGCGACGATAACAAATCACGCAGAAAAGAAGCCATGATTGCAAAATTATATGCTTCCGAATGTGCCAATTCCATCTGCGACATTGCATCACGCGTACTTGCATCGTATGGTTATGCAAACGATTATCCGTTACAAAGATATTTAAGAGATGCCCGTTTTACTTTAATTGGTGGTGGAACTTCAGAAATCTTAAAAATTAATATTGCTAAAGAATTAGAATAAGAAATAAACGTAAAAAAATGAACAAAGTATAAAGTACAAAGTATATGAATGTTGTGTCCTTTAGAGCTTGTCCCCCAATTGTTGCGGGAGTTTAGAATGCGGGGAGTTATACAGTGAACTATGAATAGTTAATTCGTGCATTCGTAAAATTCGTATTTCGTAAAGAACAACTTAGCAATGAACTATAAACAATGTATGACTATTCTATAACAATAAAATTACTAAATTTGAACTAATTAATAAAATATAAATAAATGAAAATACTTTTATCTAAACCCGGACTCGACGGTCATGATGTTGGTGTAAAAGTGCTTGCTCATGCTTTAAAAGATGCAGGATTTGAAGTTGTTTATACTGGACTTAGAAAATCGCCCGAAGAAATTATTAAAATGGCTATTGATAATAAAGTAGACGTTATAGGACTTTCGATTTTATCAGGAACACATGCGATTATAACCCAAAGAATAAAAGATGTTATGATTGCTAACAAATTACACATCCCTTGGGTTGTTGGTGGAAACATTCCTACACAAGACGTTGAAACTCTATTAAAACTTGGACCAAATGCAGTTTTTCCAACAGGCACTAAAGTTGATGAGGTAGTTTCTTATTTTAAAAACCTATCAGCTACTAACAATAAACAATAAACTTTTTTAACAATGAACAAAGGTATTAAGTACAAAGTATAATGAACAGCCAATTAGTAATTCGTAAATTCGTAATTCGTAAATTCGTAATTCGTAGTATTCGTAATTCGTAGAACAGTGAACAAAGGTATTATTACAAAGTATTAAGTATAATGAACGATGAACTAAAAACTCGAAACTCTAAACTCTAAACTTTTTTAAACAATAAAATATGTCAATTACTGAAAAATCAAAAACAACAATTAAACCAGTTTACCTTGAATCGGGTATTGAGGTTGAACCTTTATACACTCAAAAAGATGTTAGTAAAGAAATTGAAAATGAAGTTCCAGGTCAATATCCTTTTACACGCGGTATCCATTCATTGATGTATCGCAATAGTCCTTTTACTATTCGTCAGTATGCTGGATTTGCAACTCCTGAGGAAACCAATGAACGGTTTCATTTCCTTCTTAACAATGGTCAGTCAGGTTTAAATGTTGCATTCGACCTTCCAACACAATGTGGTTTGGATTCAGATGACCAGCGAGCATTTGGTGAAATCGGAAGAGTTGGAATGACCATTGATACCCTTGAAGATTTTGAAATTGCATTTAAAAATATTGACCTTAACAAAATTACTGTTTCTCTTACCATTAATGGTTCTGCCATTGTTCTTATAGCCATGTATATCGCACTTGCAGAGAAATGGGGATACGATATTAAAAACCTGAGAGGTACTGCACAAAATGACATTCTTAAAGAATTTATCGGTCGCGGAACATGGATTTTTCCTGTAGATAAATCGGTAAAACTAGTAATCGATACCATTGAGTATTGTGCTAAAAATATTCCTAAATACAGTCCTGTCAGTGTTTGCGGATACCACATAAGAGAAAGTGGCGCCAATCCTATTCAGGAAATGGCATATGCTTTCTGTATTGCCAAAGCCTATTCCGATGGTGCGATTCAGAGAGGAATCGACATTGACGAGTTTGCTTCACGCCTTTCATTCAATTTTGATATTTATGGTAATATGTTTGAACAAATTGCAAAATTCAGGGGAGGACGTAGGTTATGGGCTAAAATTATTCGTGAAGAATATAAAGCAAAAAATGATAACTCATGCTGGTTAAGAATGATTGCTGGTGGAGGAGGTGGTGGTCTTACTAAAGAACAACCAGAAAATAATATTATTAGAAGTGCATATTATGCTCTGATTTCTGCTCTTTCAGGTACACAAACTATGGCACTTTGTAGTTACGACGAGGCTTATACAATTCCAACCGAAAAAGCTGCTGAACTTTCTCTTCGAACAATGCAGATTCTTATTCACGAAATGGGTATCTGCGATACGGTTGATCCACTTGGAGGCTCATATTATGTTGAATCTCTGACAGACCGTTTCGAAAAAGAGATTAAAGAAGAAATGAAAAAGGTTGATGAATGGGGAGGAATTATTAATGCCGTAGCTACAGGAAAAATCCAAGAATCTGTTTCCAAACAAGCTTATATCAGAGAAATGGGAATTCAACGAGGTGATGTTGCAAAGGTTGGTTTAAATATTTATACCAAAGAAGAAGAAGTTAAACCAGTTGATTTTCATCAATACAATGAAAAAGCTGCTAACAAGCAAATCACAAAGCTACACGCTATAAAAAAATCTCGAAATAATGATGAAGTAAAAGATTTGCTAACAACTGTTAGAAATGATGCACAAAATGCTCAAAACCTTATGCCTTCAATAATTGCTGCCGTAAAAGAATATGCAACCGTTGGTGAAATAATTCAAGTGCTTAAAGAAGTTTATGGAGAATATAAAGAACCAATCTTTTTCTAATTTTACGAATTAAAACGAATTTGGGAATGAAAGAGCCGATAATTCATAGAGCCGATTTAGTTTATCCAGAGTTATGTTATCAGATAATTGGGATATTGTTTGAAGTGTATAATGAACTTGGATATGGGCACGCTGAAAAGATTTATCAAAAAGCTGTTGCGATTGCTTTGAAGAACGCAGGTTTAAAATTCATTGAGCAAAAATATTATCCACTCAAATTTAAAGGTGAAAAAATTGGAAGCGGTTTCTTTGATTTTATAATTGAAGATAAAATCGTTTTGGAATTAAAAAAAGGAAACAGATTTGTAAAAGCACATATTGACCAAGTTTACGAATATTTAGTTTCTAATAATCTTAAACTTGGAATTCTATCATATTTTGCTCCGAGAAATTTACATTATAAAAGAATAGTTAATTTAAAGTAAATTGATTCGTACATTCGTAAAATTCGTATTTCGTAAATAACAATGAACAATAAAATAATTTTAAGTTTAGAACAAGCCCTTGCACTTCCTTATGCTACACAACGTTTTGTCCAATTAGGGTGGCGTGTAATTCGTATCGAATCCCCTGCTGAAAATGAAAAGTCAAAGAGTGGCGACCCAAACAGGTATATAGGCGAAGATACAGGAATTGACGATTTACACTCATATTATATTCCGCCAAATATTGGTAAAGAAGCTATAACATTAAACTTGAAAAAGAAAGAGGGTCAGGATTTGTTAAGAAAACTTATTCGTGAATTAGAAGTGGATGTGTTTATGTGCAATACCTTGCCATTAAGGTACTTGCAACTGGGAATTGATTTTGAAACGTTGAAAAAAGCTAACCCAAAACTTATTTGGTGTGGAATATCAGCGATGGGTCCCGAGTATCCCGATAGAGCCGGTTATGATCCAGCCATGCAAGCAATGCTAGGATACATGTTTTTGACAGGTGAACCTGACAGAGACCCTATGCTTTGCGGATTACCTGTTATTGACTTAAAAGCTGGCGATGAAGCATTTTCACAAGTATTAATTGCTATGTTAGAACAAAATGAAAACGGAAAGAAAATTGATATTTCTATGGCACAATGTGCTGCATCATGGTTAATTACTGCACTTCCCCAATTGGAATTTGTTAAAAATGAATCCGAAATATTTACTCGTAGCGGAAATGAACATCGTAGTTTTATACCTTGCAATTGTTATCCTACAAAAGATGGGCATATATATCTTGCCATAGGAAACGATTCGCAATGGGATAAACTTACTAAAATTAATGGTTTTGAACATTTAACAAAAACAAATAGAATAACAAATCAGGGACGCAATAATGATAAAAATGCTATTTATAAAGATATCCGAAAAGGATTAAAAAATTACACAACTGCAGGGTTTGTTGAAGTTTGTTCAAAATTAGGATTAGCGGTTTCGCCCGTAAATTCAACATCTGATGTTGCAAAACTTGAATTTGTAAAACAAAATATGCTGAAAACACAATTACCTTCAGGGAATAAGGTTTCATTGTTTCCTGCACCAGTCAGTTCTTCTTTTTTAACCAAAATAGATTATACATTAAACTGTGCTCCCCGACTGGGCGAACATAATGAAAAGATATATAAAGAAGCTGGCTTTAATATTGAACAAATAAAAGAATTATTAAATAATAAAATAGTATAACAATAAACAGTGAACAATAGGTAGTGAACAATGAACAAAGTATTAAGTACAAAGTATAATGAACAGCTAATTCGTAATTCGTAAATTCGTAATTCGTAGAACAGTGAACAGTGAACGAAATAATAAATCCTAAATCAATTATGTCTGATTTTAATAAAATTGTAAATTCTCCCGCAAATACAAAACTAATTGTAGATGGTAATACTGCCCTCGCACTTGGTGTTATTCACGCAGGTTATCGTGCAGCAACTGGATATCCCGGAACCCCAAGTACTGAAGTGATTGATAAATGCTTGGCTTCTGTTCAGGATAAAATAAAAGTTGGATGGTCGGTAAATGAAGCAGTTGCAGTTTCTGTTGGCTTAGGGCATGCTATTGCCGGTGATGATACTATCGTTACTATGAAAATTCCAGGCGTTTTTCATGCTGGGGATGCACTTACAACAACTGCTTTTTTTTCAGCAAAAGCTGGTGCTTTAGTGATTTATGCAGCTACTGATTATGTCCCATCAAGTACTCAACATGTTATTGATGCCAGATATTTTTGTGCGGCATCACGCTTACCTGTTCTGGAACCACGCAACCATCAAGAGATGTACAATATGGCATGGACTGCTGCCGACTTAAGTAAAAAATTCAACACACCAATTATTGTCTTAGTTTCTGGAATTCTTGCACACTCCGAAGCTTTAATTATTACTAAAGATTCACGAAAAGTTGAACCACGAGTTCTTCCTGAAAATTTAAAAGAATGGATGCTTTTACCTGGATTAGCCAGAGCAAATTATAACAAGGTAACTCAGGAAAGAATTCCTGGAATTAAGAAATGGAGCGAAAATTCTGAACTTGTGTGTACAACTTATGGAACAGATGACTGGGGTGTTATAGTAAATGGAGAAGCCGAAATAATTGTAAAAGAAGCGTTAAAAATTGCCGGATTAAATCCTTCTATTCTTTCTTTGGCAATAGCAAATCCAATTCCTGAAAATAAAATAAAAGTGTTTGCTAAAAAAATTAAAGGTAAACTATTTATTATTGAAGATGGCGACAAATTCCTGCAAGAAAAAATTAGCTTGTTGAATATCAAATTAATTGGCAAAGATGAATATAACACAATAACAAACTGGAATCCCGATGATGTATTGGAATTTTTAACGACAAATAATGTTTTTCAGTTTAAGACAGAAAAAAAGGTATCTTTATTAAAGCCAATTAACAGACCACCTGCTATTTGCCCTGGTTGCCAGTACAAAGCATTTGCACTCACTATAAACAAACTGAAAAAAAAGAAAAAAATATTTGCTTCATTCGGCGATATTGGCTGTTCTACTCTTTTATATTTCCTCAATGGCATTGATACCGTTTCGTGCATGGGTGCTTCTGATTCTATGCGTCAGGGTTTTGTTCTTTCGCATCCCGAAATGGCAGGACAGGTAATTAGCGTGATTGGAGATTCAACCGAATGTCATTCGGGTTTGGATTCTACCCGAAATTCTGTTTTTAGAAATATTCCCGGAGTTAAAGTAATACTTGATAACTACATAACTGCTATGACAGGCGGACAACCTGCACCAAGTTCAAAACTTAATCTCGAAGGACGTCCTCACAGATTTAGTTTAAAAAGAGCGTTAGAAGCGGAGGGTGGAAGAACTATTGTTATTGATTCGTACAACTTAAAAGAAGTTGAAGATGAATTATTAAAAGCCCTAAAACTTGCAGAAGAAGGCACTTATTCTACTTTAATTTTTGAAGGTCCATGTATTCACGATATTCCAATAAAAGACAAAATAAGGAAAGTAGAAATCAACTACGCTCAATGTAAAAATTGTGGTTTGTGTAATATGTGTCCCGGAATTGAATTGGACGAAAATAAGTTACCACATTTCACTGCATTATGTTCTAATTGCGGCTCACACAAACCTGTATGTATGCAACGTTGCCCATTCGATGCAATTGTATATATGGACGAATCCGTAAAAGCAAAAGAAATAAAAGCCCAATCTTTGAACATTCCTGAAATAATAAAAACAGACAATATTGAAATTAAAAATCTTCCCGAATCATTAAGGGTTGCAATAAGAGGAATTGGCGGGCAAGGCAATTTGTTTTTTGGGAAAGTGCTTTCGGAAATGGCAATGCAAACACCTTATTTTAATACAAATATTGTTAAGGGCGATACACACGGAATGGCTCAACTTGGCGGCTCTGTAATTTCTACTTTTGGCTGTGGTAACGTTTCTTCTCCTGTTTTTGCGCCACATTCTGTTGATGCACTTATTGTTATGGAAATAAGTGAAATTCTGCGACCCGGATTTCTCGACTTACTAAAAAAAGATGGAAGTATAATAATCAATAATTTTATTGCACTGCCTTTGAATGTAAAAAAAGAAGATTATCCAAAAATGGAAGATATTGAAAAGTTAATTGAGCAATATAATGTTATAAAAGTTGATGCAAATAAAATAGTATATGATTTAGGCGATATTTTTGGTAAAAGTGCAAATCTTGTTGTGCTTGGTGTTTTGTCAACCATCAAACCTTTTAATCTTATTCCTGAAGAAATATGGCTATCTGCTTTGATGAATGTTTCGCCAACCGATGTTTCTAAATCTTTTAATGCTGCCGCTTTTAAGAAGGGAAGATAGTCGCAAAATTAAATAGTGTTTTTAATGTGTTATGCCGATTGCAATAAATGTGAATTTTTTTTACAAATTTATTCTGTATCGGTATATATTTTTGAGATGTGCTGTGAAAAACAATAAAGTTTTTCTTTTCTGTAATTCTATTATCACTATAAGGTTTTAAAAGTAGTGTAAATCAATAAACAATATCAAATAATAATAAACAGTTGCAAACATAAAAATAAATTATTATATTTGCAAAAAAAATAAAATCATTTGGTATGAAAAATTCAATAAACTTAATGGAAGTATTTAATATTTTCCAAAACAAAGAATCCTATTTCGAGGAAATAAATAAAAAGCAGTCAAACAGGCTAATAATTAAACAAATCATTACTATCTGTGCTTTTGTATTTGTCTATGGTCTTGTAATGGGTAGTTATCATAGCTTTCTTCAATCAATTGTAGCAGGAATAAAATTAATTGTACTTTTTCTCTCTGCAATAATTATTTGCTTCCCATCCTTTTTTATTATTCAGCAGGTATTAGGTTCTAAAATGAGTATGAGGCAAATGCTCATTATTGTTTTAAGCGGATTAGTATTAACGTCTGTTATAATACTATCCTTTGCTCCAATCGTTATCTTCTTCCAACTCACCGGCGGCAATTATCATTTTTTACAACTTTTACATGTTGCAATTTTCATATTCGCAGGTATTTTTGGTTTAAGGTTAATGGTTGATGCATTAAAATATGCTTGCGAAAAAAAGACGATTTATCCTCAAATAGGAGTTACAGTATTTAAAATCTGGATTATAATTCTTGCATTTGTGGGAATACAATTATCATGGAATTTAAGACCATTTTTATGTAATAAAAATGAAAAATTTAAAATGTTCAGAAAATATGAAGGAAATTTTTACACTGCAGTTATTTATTCGGTCGAACATTTAATATCAAATAAAGATATTCAACAGCAAGATACAGTAAAATATTCCACTCACCAAACAGATACAACTGATATTAAAAACGATACAACGAGCATTTTATATTTAATAAAGAAATAGATTATGGATGATATAATGACACTTGAAGAAGTTGCAAAATATTTAAAATTTAAACCACAAACTATATATACATGGGCTAATGAAGGAAAAATACCTGCAGCTAAATTAGGTAAGGAATGGAGATTTAAAAAGTCAGTAATTGATAAATGGTTTATTCAACATATAGACGAAAAATTTTCTAAATTCATGGAAAAATAGTTTTATAATTTGTTATTCTTTAAAAGGGAATAATTTGAGTTTTAAATATTTTTTCCCTCTCCTTTGGAGAGGGATTAAGGGTGAGGTCATAAAAAAATAAAAAACTCAAATTATCACCATTTAAAGTCTATTAATCCTAAAAAATGATATTTTTTGTTGCATTTTTGTGAAACTAAAAACCCTGATAAATTCATTATCAGGGTTTTACTTTTTTTTGCTTTTCTTATCAGCGGAGAAAGGGGGATTCGAACCCCCGGTTCCTTAAAAAGGAACAACGGTTTTCGAGACCGCCGCATTAGACCACTCTGCCATCTCTCCATTTATTTACAATCGCTTATCCCGATAGCTATCGGGATGACACTCATCCATTTTACTTCATTGCACTAGTCACTCTGAGATTCTCGAAGAGTGACTTCTATTCTATCTAAAACTTTCCAATTTCAACTGCAAAGATAGCTTTTTTAGAGTAATTGAAAAAAAACAATTTCTAAATTTTATTATTAATTTTTTTAACATTCATATATGAATATTTTATATAATGTTATTTGTTATTATAAAATATATTTTAAAACACTAAACCGTTTTAGAAAAATTTATTATTTTTGAACAAAAAACTTTTGAATGATAAATAGTAAAAAAATTTCATTAGCTGATATAGCAAATCAGTTAGGCGTATCTAAAACTCTTGTTTCGATGGTGCTTAATGGCAAAGGCGATGAAAATGGAATTAGCAAAAAAACACAGGACTTGGTTATGGAGTTGGCTAAAGAATTGAATTACAAGCCAAATCAATTTGCACGAGGATTACGTATGGGTAGGTCAAATACTATTGGGTTAGTTGTTTCAGACATTTCTAATCCTTTTTATGCTCGTTTAGCCCGTTATGTCGAAGACTCAGTTAGCGAATCATGCTTTAATTTAATAATTTGCAGTTCCGATGAAAATCCCAAAAAAGAACTTACACTTTTAGAACTTCTTGTTGATAAGCAAGTTGATGGAATTATTCTTTCGTCAACTTTTGATACAATTGACCATATTAAAAATTTTGAAGACAATAACTTTCCTCTTGTTTTAATAGACCGAACATATAATAATATTAATACTCATAAAGTTGTAGTTGACAATAGACTTGGTTCGTTTGAAGCCGTTGAACACATTATTAACAATGGACACAAACGAATTGCAGCATTTGTTATTTCACCTGCACATATAAGCACTCAAGTTGATAGACTTGAAGGATATAAAGATGCATTAAAAAAATATTCCATTCCATTAAATTCTTACTACCAAAAAGTTATACCACGCGAAGATATTTATAGAAACTCCATGCAAATTATTAATCAATGGAAATCAGATAAAATAATGCCCACTGCAATTTTTGTAACAAATAACCAACTTGCTATTGGTTGTCTCGAAGCTATTCGCGACTTAGGTTTAATAATTCCACGCGACTTGTCAATTGTTAGTTTTGATGACATTGATTTATTCCGATTATACAACCCACCTATAACTTCAGTTATTCAACCAATTCTATCAATTGCCCGAAATGCTGTAGAAATTTTAATGAAATGTATTAAAAATAAAGAAAATATTGAACCTATAGATAAGATTCATAAGTGTTTGCAAACTAATATGGTAATTAGAAATTCAGTGCGAAAATTATCTTAAAATGAAAAAGAAATTGTGTAAATTTTTCGAGGCGGGTTTTTTCTTTGTCATTCTGAATGATTAGCGAAGAACTTAGCGAAGCGATCTCATGAGCAAAGCGAATAATCTATAAGTGATTTTATGGCAACAAATAAAAAGCAATCCGATAGCTATCGGATTTTAGAAGTCATGTTAACATTTTACAAGTCAATATTATTGTTGACTTTATTAATAACACAGTTTTATTCATGTAATATGCCTTATAAACAAGGCAATTCAAAATTTGTAAATCCTTTCATTGGAACTGGAGGGCACGGACATACATACCCAGGTGCTTCTTTACCATTTGGAATGGTACAATTTAGTCCCGATACCCGATTGGAAGGATGGGACGGTTGTTCCGGCTATCATTATAGCGATAGCGTTATTTATGGATTTTCACATACACATCTTAGTGGAACTGGTTGCTCCGATTATGGCGATATTCTTTTTATGCCTACAGTTGGGAAAGTTCAGGTTTATAATGGAACGCCTGACGATCCTTTATCAGGATATTGCTCAAAATTTTCTCATAAAAACGAAATTGCACAGGCAGGTTATTATTCTGTTATTTTAGATGATGATAAAATTAAAGCTGAACTAACTGCAACAACCCGCGTTGGTATTCATTGTTATACTTTTCCAAAATCTGATAATGCTAATATTATTATTGATTTAACTCATCGCGATAATGTTATTGATTCTTATGTTCACTTTGTTTGTGATAATGAAATTGAGGGTTATAGGCGTTCCGAAGCATGGGCTAAAGACCAATATGTTTACTTTGTTGCAAAATTCTCAAAACCATATTTAAACAAAGGAATTGTTAAAGACGATTTGAAAGTTCAGGGAAAATCAGAAGCTAACGGAACAAATATTAAAGCTTTTGTAAATTTTAGAACTGATGCTAATGAGCAAATTGTTATTAAAGTTGCAATTTCAGGTGTCAGCATCGAAGGAGCAAGAAAAAATCTTGAAACTGAAGCTACATCTTGGGACTTTAATGAATATAAAATAAATGCTTTTAAAGATTGGGACAATGTGTTATCAAAAATTCAGGTTGAAGGTAACAATGAACAAAAAACTATTTTTTACTCGGCACTTTATCATACTTATTTAAGTCCAAACGTGTACTCTGATGTTGATGGAAAATATCGTGGTCGCGATAACAAAATTCACAATGCTGAAAACTATACATATTATACAGTTTTTTCGTTGTGGGATACATACCGTGCACTACATCCATTAATGACAATTCTTGAACCCGAAAAAACAAGTGATTTTATTAAAACATTTCTTGCACAATACGAACAAGGTGGATTACTTCCTGTTTGGGAACTTTCTGCAAATGAAACAAACTGCATGCCCGGTTATCACGCTGTATCAGTAATTTACGATGCATGGGCAAAAGGCATCAGGAATTTTGATGGTAATAAAGCATTGGAAGCAATGAAAGCCAGTGCCAATCAACAAAATCCCGGATTAATTTCTTATGTTAAAAATGGTTGCGTTCTTGCAACTGATGAAGGCGAAAGTGTTTCTAAAACTCTCGAATACGCTTATGATGATTGGTGTATTGCAATGTTCGCAAAATCATTAAACAAAACCGAAGATTACAATACTTTTATTGAAAGAGCACAATTTTACAAAAATGTTTTCGACGATTCTACCGGTTTTATGCGTGCCCGAATGAATGGAACTTGGTTTTCGCCATTTAAGCCAAATGAAGTAAATTATAATTATACCGAAGCAAATTCATGGCAATATAGTTTTTATGTTCCTCAAGATATTGATGGTATATTGAAACTTCATGGTGGTAAAGAGGCATTTTCAAACAAACTTGATTCAATGTTTTTAGCTGTTCCAAAAACTTCTGGACGTGAGCAAGTAGATATTACAGGGTTAATTGGTCAATATGCTCATGGAAACGAACCGAGTCATCATATTGCTTATCTTTATAATTATGCAGGTAAACCATGGAAATCGCAAAAAATAGTTCATGAAATTCAAAATAATTTCTATAAAAATTCTCATGATGGACTATGCGGAAATGAGGATTGCGGACAAATGTCGGCTTGGTTTATATTTTCTTCAATAGGATTTTATCCTGTTACACCGGGTTCTAATATTTATGTTATTGGTACACCTATGTTCTCGAAATCAGTAATTAACCTTAACAAAGGGAAAAAAATTACAGTTATTGCAAAAAATCTTTCAGAAAATAATTTTTATATTCAATCGGTAAAACTCAATGGCAAGAAATATAACAAATCGTTTATAAGTCATAAAGATTTATTAAATGGCGACGAATTAATTTTTGAGATGGGAGCAAAGCCATCAGCTACATGGGGCGTAAACGAAAAAGATTGTCCCGAATCAGCAATAAACGACAATAACATTATTCCTGTTCCATATATTCAAAATGGAAAACGTGCATTTTCAGAAAAAATAATTATTAATATACACGATATTAAAACAGATTGTAAAATATTTTATACAATTGACGGAAGTGAACCTTCTGTGATTTCAATGGAATATTCTATACCTTTCGGAATAAATGAAACAACCACAATAAAAGCAATAGCAATTGATAAATATGGCAATAAAAGTAAAATAATGCGAACTGTTATTAACAAACTTCCAGATGGTGTTAAAATTAAAATTTCATCACAATATAATACTCAATATTCTGCAGGTGGCGATATTGCTTTAATTGATGGAATTAGAGGTGGGTTGGATTTCAGAACTGGTGATTGGCAAGGTTATCAGGATGTTAATTTGACCGCAATTATTGATTTAGGAAAAACCAGAGCTTTATCAAAAATTGGTGCAGGTTTTTTACAAGATGTTAGTCCTTGGATTCTTTTTCCACCAAAAGTAGAATTTTGGGTTTCTTCAAATGGAAAAGATTTTAAACAGGTATCTGTTGTTAAAAATGATATTCCCCGAAATAAATGGGGAGCAATGAAAAAAGATTTTATATTCGAAATTAATAAGTTAAATGCAAGATATATTAAAGTTGTAGTTCACAAACCTGGTAACCTTCCCGAATGGCATCCAGGAGCTGGTAATCCTGCGTTTTTCTTTATTGATGAAATATTTTTTAGATACACCTCCTGACAGGTTACGAAGTTCCTGTCAGGTCGTGTATTCAATTTAATACCAAATCCTGCACATATACTGGATTTCGCGATATGTCGGGTGGCTAGTCAAAATATAAATAGATAAAAATGAGATTTAACTAAAATATAAACAGATGAATAAAATTAAATACGAAACCAAATTAAGTTGTATGCTTTTTGGTTGTCCAATGGTTGAAGAACTAAAATCGTGTTCTATCAGTAATTTAAGACTTTTAACATCATCTCAACCTTTTTATGTTGAAGAAAAAATTGAAACTTTATTTAATAATTCGTTGTTGTTTTCAAAATTTATTTGTTTAAACAAAGATGAAAAATAAAAGATTACTTTCATCAATATTATTAGTTCTTGCAGCTATAATTTGGGGTTTTGCTTTTGTAGCACAAAAAGTAGGAATGGAATTTATTGGACCATTTCTGTATAATGGCATACGTTTTATTATAGGAAGTTTAATACTTGTACCTGTTGTTATTGTTTTTAAGTCAAATCATGATAACTCAGCAAATCAAAATAAAAATTATTTATTCGGTTTAATTTTAGGAATCGTACTTTTTTTTGCTTCATCATCTCAGCAAATTGGAATGATAAATACAACTGCTGGAAATGCTGGTTTTATAACAGGTTTATATGTTATTTTTGTACCTATATTTGGAATAATGTTAAAACAATTTGTTCCAAAAGTTATTTGGCCTGCCGCCTCGCTTGCTATTGCTGGTTTTTATTTGTTAAGTGTTAAAAAAGATTTTACAATTTCTGATGGCGATATATGGGTTTTTTTAAGTGCTATACTTTGGGCAATTCATGTATTATTAATTGGGCATTTAACTAAACAAATAAACCCAATAACCCTTGCATTACAACAGTTTCTTGTTTGTGGAACTTTAAGTTTTTTTACAGCGTTTTTATTCGAAGAAATTAATTTTAATTCAATTATTCTTGCTTGGATACCATTGCTGTATGGTGGGATATTATCTGTTGGGGTTGCATTTACTTTGCAAGTTGTTGGACAAAAACATATTCATCCTTCCTCAGCATCGTTAATATTGTCTGCCGAATCGCTTTTTGCCGCTATTGGTGGTTGGTTATTGTTAAATGAACAAATGAGTTTGAGAGCAATTTTTGGTTGTGCATTAATTTTAACAGGAATAATTTTAGTTCAGGTTTATCAATATTATTCTTATAAAAAACTATCTTTAAAAAAAATAATCTGATTTTATGGAAAATTCTACTAAAACTTCAACATTAATTACTTTAATATCTGTTTTCTTTTTCTGGGGATTTGTTGCAGCAAGCAATGATATTTTAATTCCTGTATTTAAAGAGAAATTACATCTTTTGCAATGGCAATCGCAAATGGTTTCTTTTGCATTTTATGTTGCCTATACTGTCGGTTCATTAATTTATTTCTTAATATCAAAATCTGCTAAAAGTGATATATTAAATATAATTGGATATAAAAATGGAATTTCGCTGGGATTAGTAATTTCAGCTATTGGCACATTGTTATTTTATCCGGCAGCACAAACCGCTTCGTTTTCATTAATGATTTCAGGTTTATTTATAGTTGGATTAGGATTTTCGTTACAACAAATTGCAGCAAACCCGCTTGCTATTAATATGGGTGACCCTAAAAAAGGTTCGCAGCGATTAAGTCTGGCTGGTGGAGTAAACAATGTGGGAACTA
This sequence comes from Bacteroidetes bacterium GWA2_32_17, assembly GCA_001769035.1. GTDB lineage: Bacteria > Bacteroidota > Bacteroidia > Bacteroidales > GWA2-32-17 > GWA2-32-17. The sequence continues at coordinate 1,916 of MENF01000034.1, read as the reverse complement.
CAATTGGACCATTGTTAGTTAGCTTTGCAATATTTGGAACTGTTGCCACAACAGGTGTTAAAGTTGCCGATATATCAAGCATTAAAATTCCTTATTTAATTCTTGGTGCTGCGTTTATTATAGTAGCTATTGTTTTTAAATTTTCTTCAATTCCAAATAAATTACCTTCAATTAATGATGAAACTTTAGTTAATACTAATTCAGGAAATGATAGAAAATCTGCATTAAAATATCCTCAATTGGTTTTAGGAATGCTCGGAATATTTGTATATGTTGGAGTAGAAGTATCAACAGCCAGCAATTTGCCCGAATTTATGCGACAACACATCGGTTTAACAACCGACAAAATAGCACCTTTTATTTCTCTTTTCTGGGCAAGTTTAATGATAGGGCGATGGACTTCATCAGTTGGGGCATTTAATTTAAAAGGAAGTATTAAAGAAATTATGAGGTTTTTAATGCCTTATATTGCATTTGGAGTTTTTCTCGTTGTTAATAAAATTGCAAATCATGCTCTTACACCATTTTACATTTATGCTTTTGTAATAATTGCATTAATTGTTGCAGATATTTTAAGTAAAGGAAATCCTGCCCGTCAATTGTTTTTATTTTCGTTATTAGGCATAACTGCATTATTTATAGGAATGTTAAGTGATGGAATGGTTAGCGTTTATGCATTTATTAGTGTTGGATTATTCTGTAGTACTTTATGGCCTTGTATTTTTACTTTAGCAATTGCAGGTTTAGGAAAACATACAAACACCGGTTCAAGTTTTTTAATAATGATGATTATGGGAGGTGGTGTAATTAGTTTAGTTCAGGGATATGTTTCTGCGGATAACATTTTAGGAATTCAATGGAGTTATTTAGTTGGTGTAGCTTGTTTTGCATATTTAGCTTTTTATGCATTTAAAGTAAATGGCATTTTGAAAAAACAAGGAATTAACTATAAACAATAATCAAATGAAAAATCAGAAATAAATAGAAATAAATTGAATTATAGGTTATTGAGTTAATAATTATTAAGTTAATAACTAAATAACTTAATAACAAATAACTTAATAACATAGAACAATGAACAAAAAACAATTTAATAACTATTGAATGACCATGTATAACTAATATATAACAATTGTATGACTATTGTATGACTATTGTATGACTAATGTATAACAATTGTATGACCATAAACTTTTTAAACGATAAAAACATAAATTTATGAAAGAATTAGCTTTAGGTATTGATATTGGTGGTACAAATACTGTGTTTGGTTTAGTTGACGAAAAAGGAAATATATTTTTTCAAAATTCATTTAAAACTAAAAATTATTCAAACCCAAACGATTTAGCAAAAGTAATTTACGATAAATGGCTCGAAATTAAGCCAAAACTTAAAGAAAACGAAAAACTTAAAGGGGTTGGGATTGGCGCACCAAATGGCAATTATTATACAGGTTGTGTTGAGTTTGCACCAAATTTAAATTGGAATAAAAAAGTGCGACTTTCTAACATGTTTCAAAAATATTTTAATCTGCCGGTTTATTTAGATAATGATGCAAATGTGGCAACAATTGGCGAAATGACGTTTGGTGCAGCTAAAACATTTAAAGATTTTATCTTTATAACAATTGGCACAGGATTAGGTAGCGGATTTGTTTCAAATGGTAAATTAATATATGGACATAAAGGTCTTGCAGGTGAGTTTGGACACACTTTGCATATCCCAAATGGACGACTTTGCGGTTGCGGCAAAAAGGGTTGTTTAGAAGCTTATGTCTCGGCAAACGGAATTAAAAATACTGCTATTGAAATTCTAAAAAAATCAAAAATTAAATCCCTGTTAAGAAATTTTAGTAATAGCGAACTAACCCCAAAGTTAATTTATAAAGCAGCATTAAAAAAAGATAAATTAGCTAT
>MENF01000033.1 GCA_001769035.1 Bacteroidetes bacterium GWA2_32_17 | reverse complement strand
ATGAAGATTTAGGAATTGCAACTAATTAATTTACTGGTAATTATAAAAACGTTAGTCAGAATTAATCAAATAGACTATGAAAAACAAAATACTTCTTATGCTTCTAATAATATTATTTAATTTCAATATCTTTTCTCAAAACTTCCATTGTGGAGATACTATTGTTGATGTTCGTGATGGACAGAAATATGCCACAGTATTAATAGGAACTCAATGTTGGATGAAACAAAATTTAAATATTGGGACGAAAATTTCAAGAACAACAAATATGACAGATAATGAAATAATTGAAAAATATTGTTACGGTGATGATTCTCTTACTGCAAGTTGTGATATTTATGGTGGTTTATATCAATGGGATGAAGCAATGAACTATAGTTCGGACGTGCATGATATTTGTCCGGCTGGATGGCATGTACCGTCTATCGCTGAATTTGACACTTTAATATTACATTATGGCGGTGACTCATTAGCAGGTGGAGCTTTAAAAGAAACTGGATATATTCATTGGTCTTCTCCTAATTATGGTGCAACTAATTTATCAGGGTTTACAGCATTGCCGGGTGGATATAGAGATGGAAATAATAGTTGGTTTTATCAACAAACTTATAATGCTCTCTTCTGGAATTCTTCAGCATCTTTTATAAACTTATATCAGTATTCAACCTGGGCATTTCTTTATTCATGCCTTCCAACTTTTGGACTTTCCATAAGATGTGTCTGTGATTCCAGTTTTGTTTCATTTATTAAGGAAATAGAAAACGGAAAAGATGCCAACAATATTTTTTCTGAAGTATATCCAAATCCAGTTACAGAAACATCAACAATTTTAATAAATAATCATTCTAAAGGAGATCATATTATTGAAATATATAATTCAACTGGACAATTAATAAAGAAGGAAATTATTTATAACAACGAAATAAAAATAAAAAATTCAGAATTCCCAGCTGGCTTATATTTATACAGAATATTTGACAACAATGGGAAGTGGAAAATTGGACGATTTGAAATAAATTAACAGGCTATAACACCGTGCAAATATTTAGCGGGCGGGAACGGTTTGACACAGTCTGCAAGTAAAATAATTTGTAGCGGTTTGACAGGAAACTGCAAGAAACAATGCCCGCCAAATTCTGCATTTGAACGTTGTGTGCAATTTTATTGGGATAGTGCAACCTTGAAATTTTTGACTTTAATCAAACAGATAAACACAAAATTAATTACCTTTGACGAAAAATATTTTGACAACTACGACAGAGAAAAATCCGAAGAAAAAATTGAAGGAATATCAAATTCCTGAAGACCACTTTGATATGCTTCAAGACAGTGGTGCAGACCCACGTAAAGAATACTTTCGACACAAAAGTGCAATTTTGTTTCAAGGTAGCGTGCTTGACAAAAAAACTTTTGACAAAGAATTTATTGACCTCATTGTAACATCACCGCCTTACAATGTTGGTATTGAGTATAACTCAAATGACGACACACTCTCCTACCAACAATACTTAGAGTTTTCAGAGAAGTGGATGAAAAATTGTTTTGATTGGAGCAAGCCACAAGCAAGATTTTTGCTAAATATTCCGCTTGACAAAAACAAAGGTGGGCAAAAAAGTGTTGGTGCTGACTTAACAACAATCGCACAAAAAATTGGTTGGAAATATCATTCAACAATTGTTTGGAACGAAGGAAATATTTCAAGACGAACCGCATGGGGTTCTTGGCTTTCAGCATCTGCCCCATTTGTAATTGCACCTGTTGAATTAATTGTTGTTCTCTACAAAGGGGACTGGAAAAAAACTGGTGGAACACGACAGTCTGACATCAGCAAACAAGATTTTATGGATTGGACAAATGGTTTGTGGACTTTCAACGGACAAAGTAAAAAAGGTGCAGGTGGTCACCCAGCAGCATTTCCAATTCAATTACCACACAGAGCAATAAAACTTTTCAGTTATATTCGTGATGTGGTGTTTGACCCATTTGCTGGAAATGGAACAACTTTAATTGCAGCATCTAACAATAACCGCATAGGCATTGGACTTGAGATTGATAAAAACTATTTTTATGAAGCTAAAGCAGCATAATAATATTAGTGAAAGTCAAGTTGAAGATGCTTTAGTTGCCAACTTGCTTTTTCTGCAAAAAATTTTAAACTTATCAAACGATTTAAAACTAATCGCAAAACAGTTATGGATTAAGTCAAGAGAGCAACGAATAGATTTACTTCTTTCAAGTGGTAAAGATTTATATTTAATTGAATTAAAAGTTACAAGATACTCTGATGATTTTTTATTACAAACGGTTGAATACACAGAAGAACTTGTTAAATTGCAAAATCAAAATGAATTAGTATTAGGAAGCATAAAATCATTTCTTTTAGTTACAGAAGCAACAAAAAAGCAAATTGAATATGCCAAGCAGAATAATGTAAATCTAATCGTGTATGACCCGTTAGAAGTTTTAAAAAATTATTATGACAATTTATCTGCTGTTGCACCCTTCCTAAATATTAAACCAAATGATTACGGTGTTTTTAGTTTAGGATTAATAAATAGAGCATTGCTACAATTAAGTGAGGGTTCTACAAAACAAGATGATATTTCTTCTAAACTAAAATTATCAAAAGGTAGCATTCATAATCATCTTAGATTAGCAAAAGAATTTGGGTTAGTTAGAGAGAGAAATAAAAATTATTTTCTTACTGATGTTGGAGATGAATATGTAAGCAATTCTCAAAAAGGTGCATTTATAGAAAGATTAACACAAGAGCAAATTGATATTTTGAAGAAATTTATTTCTAAAGACCCTTTTTATTCATCTTCTGTTTTTGGAGTTTATTCAATAGTTGAAAGTGCATTTCTATTAGCAAGAAATATTTATCCTATAGAGTTAAATGATTTACAAAAAATGTTTCAAACTATTTCTGGAAAAGTGAACGAATGGAAAGCAGATAAATCATTAAGTACGGCTACTTATACTTTTCTGAATTTTGCAGTTGAGATGGAATTGCTTGGCAAAATCGGTAAAAAAATTGTTATTACACCTGCTGGCTTTAGATTTATTTTGATGTTGCAATTGCACAAGAGTATTGAGATGATTGAAAGTTTATCAATAAAAAAATAAAAAATGGAAAGATTAAATTTTAATAAAGAATGGGATTTCATTACAACTGAAATTCACAAAGAAATACCTAATAAAAAAAAACTTGTAAAAAGAGAATTACTTTTTACACTTGAGCTTCAGTTATCAAAGCTTTATATTTCAAAAGATGAAAGGTTTTACAAAGAGTTAAAAGAAATTTATCAAAATTCATAATGGAGTTCTTTATAAAAAATCCGAAGAGAAACATCTCACATCCTGAAATTGTTGATTGGGTTACCACTGAATTTATTAAACGAACAGGAGTAGTTTTTAGAGACCCCGATAGACAAATAAGACAACTTGCACAACGTGGACAACTTCAAAAAATTTCAAAAGGAGTTTATCGTTACGATCCGGACTTTGTTGTTAATCGTGAGTTAGAAGATTTTACTGCTGCACAAAAAACAGAAATTCTAAAACGTGATAACTATCGTTGCATAGTATGTGGCAGAGGCACAGCAGATGGAATTGAGTTACAAGTTGACCACATCAAAGCAAAAGATTTTGGTGGCGAGGCAACAATTGAAAACGGACAAACACTTTGTGCACAGCACAATTTCAAAAAGAAAAATTACAAGCAAACAGAAACCGGAAAGAAAATGTTTATACGGCTTTATGAACTTGCAAAATCAGTAGGTGACACAGATACTCAAAAATTTTGTGCTGACATTTTAGAAGTGTTTGAGAAGAACAATGTAAACGGACACATTGAATGGAAAAAATAATTTTGCTTTTTTGACAATTGACTACAACCATTGACAGGGACGACTTCGACTGAAAATCAAAACTGCACACAACAGGCGGTATATTTTATTGCCGAGACAGTGCGGTTTTTAGCGTTTCTGCATCTAATAAAATTTTGTATAACTTGACAGGTAAGTACTCCGAAATCGGCAACAAAAACATACCGCCAATCCGTTAGCCACTGATTAGTTACAAGCAATGAATTAATATGCTATCTTTGCAAAAAATTTAACGATGAAGATTATGGTTGGAATATTAAAAGAAACTAAGAATCCTCCTGATAGGAGAGTGCCCATTACCCCTGAAATTGGCAAATTAATAAAAGACAATTATAACAATGTTGAAGTTTATGTTCAACCTAGTGAAATTAGAGCATATAAAGAAAATGAATATTCATGTATTGGATTAAATATTGATAACAATTTAGAAAAGTGTGATTATATTTTAGGTGTTAAAGAAGTTAAATTAGAATCTTTTATTCCTAATAAAACATATTTGTTTTTTTCGCATACAGGTAAAAAACAACCTCATAACAGAGTATTGTTACAACAAATGTCAAAAGATGGTATCACATTAATTGATTATGAATATTTAACCGATAAAAATAATGCCAGATTAGTTGCTTTTGGTCGCTGGGCTGGTATTGTTGGTTCTTATAACGGTATAATGGCGTATGGTTTAAGAACAAAATTATATAATCTAAAAAGAGCTTATGAATGTTTCGATAAAGACGATATGCTTTCTCAACTCGATAATGTTAAATTACCTCCGGTTAAAATTCTTATTACTGGTGGAGGTAGGGTTGCTAATGGTGCAATGGAAACACTATCACATTTAAAAATAAAAATAGTTTCTCCTGAAGATTATTTAACAAAAACTTTTAATGAACCCGTTGTTTGTCGTTTAGAACCTCAATACTACGTTAAAAGAAAAGATAACGAACAATTCGACTTAAATCATTTTTTTAAGAACCCAACCGAATATAAATCAACATTTTTACCTTATGCTTTATCAACAGATATTTATATGGCTTGTCATTTTTGGGACCCACTTTCTCCGGCATTTTTAAAAGCAGAAGATTATATGTTACCTGGCTTCAGAATTAAAGTTATTGCCGATATTAGCTGTGATTTAATATACTCAATTGCTTCAACAATCCGAGCATCAAAAATTGCCGACCCTATATATGGTTATAATCCATTTACAAAATTAGAAGATGAACCTTTTTTAACAGATAATATTACAATAATGGCAATTGATAATTTGCCAGGAGAGTTACCCCGAAATTCGTCTCAGGATTTTGCCGAAGCATTGTATAATAATGTTTTCCCTTCGCTTTTTGGTGAAGATAAAGATGGAATTATTGAACGTGCTACTATTTTAAAAAATGGTAAATTAACTATACGTTTCGCTTATTTAAAAGATTTTTTGGAAGGAAATTAATTGAAATATATTGTAAAAACAGAAATAAATAGAAATAAGTCTAAACAAAGTACAAAGTATTAAGTACAAAGTATTAAGTACCAAGTATTAAGTACCAAGAACAGTGAACAACAAAAACAATAGTCACACAATTGTCAAACAATGGTCATACAATAGCAATAAAAACAACTGAATGACAAAGTATGACTACTGAATGACAATGTATGACTACTGAATGACAAAGTATGACTACTGAATGACAATGTATGACTACTGAATGACAATGTATGACTACTGAATGACAATGTATGACTATATTAACAGTGAACGTGGAACATTTTTTTGAACTTTTTCAAACAATGAACGTGGAACTTTTTTGAACTTTTTATTTTTTCAACGAACGAATTTCTTTTATCATTTCCTTAGGATTTTCTGCCGAAAAAACAGCATTACCCGCTACAAGTATATCTGCACCATATTTATAAAGATTATTGGCATTTGTTATATCAACACCGCCATCAACTTCAATTAAACAGGATTTATTTTTAAGATTGATTAGTTTTTTAGTTTCTTCAATCTTTTCATAAGTTTCGTTAATAAATTTTTGTCCGCCAAAGCCAGGGTTTACCGACATTATTAAAATTAAATCTGAAATTGAAATAACATTTTTTAGAAGCTCAATATTAGTATGAGGATTTATTGCAACTCCAGCTTTTATTCCAAAAGCTCTTATTTCTTCTAATGTTCTATGCAAATGTATGCTGGCTTCGTAGTGAATTGTAAGAATATCGGCACCTGCATCTTTAAACTTTTTAATATATCTTTCGGGTTCTACAATCATTAAATGCACATCGAGTGGCTTTTTTGCAATTTTTTTAATTTGCTCAATAATCGGAAAGCCAAATGTTAAATTTGGTACAAAAACTCCATCCATTATATCAAGATGTATCCAATCGGCATTGCTATTGTTAAGCATTTCTATTTCATCGGATAGTTTCGTAAAATTTGCCGATAGTAATGAAGGTGCAATCATAATTTTTTTCGACAAATATAATCATTTAAAAAAAAGAGGAAATTTTAATTAAAATTTCCTCCTCTCGTTTAAGGTTTTTATGTTTGTTAGGTTCCCATATAGGATTTTAATATTTTGCTTTTCGAAGTATGTTTTAATCTTCTGATAGCTTTTTCTTTTATTTGCCTAACTCTTTCCCTTGTTAAACCGAACTCTTCGCCAATTTCTTCGAGTGAATATGGATGTTTTCCACTTAATCCGAAATATAATCGTACAATACCTGACTCGCGTGGAGAAAGAGTTGTTAAAATTCTTTCGATTTCTAATCTCAGCGAGTGAGAAATCAGCTCTCTATCAGGTAACTCATCATCATTTGATGAAATAATATCATACATATCGCCATCATCTTCAGAACTTAAAGGTGCATCCATCGAAATATGACGACCTGATGATTTTAAATATTCTTTTACTTCTTTTATGCTGATATCTAAAACATTGGCTATTTCATCGGCAGTAGGTTCACGTTCAAACTTTTGCTCAAGCACCGAAAAAGTTTTATTTATTTTATTAATTGAGCCGATTTTATTTAAAGGTAACCGAACAATACGAGCTTGTTCGGCAAGAGCTTGTAAAATAGATTGACGAATCCACCATACAGCATAAGAAATAAATTTAAAGCCACGAGTTTCATCAAATCTTAATGCAGCTTTAATTAATCCTAAATTTCCTTCGTTAATTAAATCTGGTAAACTTAATCCTTGGTTTTGATATTGCTTTGAAACAGAAACAACAAATCGTAAATTTGCATTTACTAATTTTGTTAATGCTACCTGGTCGCCCTCTTTAATCCTTATAGCTAATTCAACTTCTTCGTTTGCAGAAATCAACTCTACCTTTCCGATTTCGTGCAAATATTTATCCAACGAGGGAGTGTCGCGATTGGTTACTTGTTTTGTTATTTTTAATTGTCTCATTTTTGTTAATAATTTGATTTTAAACATAAATACGTAATAAATATTTAAATGTTTCAATATGTAATTTTATTTTTTTATTTATTTACAAAAATTATGCTATAAATATCTGAATGATAGTTATTCTTAATATTATTTTATTTAATTATTATTTTCAGAAAAAAAATAATAAAATTTGTTTTTCAATTTAAATATTTATATTTGTACTCTTAAAAAATTTTTCAGCCCATAAATAAACCGTTTTTGCCAAAGATTATACAAATTGAAACAGTTATTGGTTATTAACTTAATAAAGTCTGTCCATAATGTCAACATTTTTAAATTTGTAGGGTAAATAGGTATATGGTATAAGGAATGACAGCTAATTGCTTATACCATATTCCAATAAGTTCCGGATAATAAAGTTCTGACATAAATTTACAATTTTTTCCGACTTTACAGACAGACACTAAATAACTCATTAACATGTAATTTGTTGCAAGTATTTGTTTTTTAACAATTGAATCGGATGAGTAGTTGCTATTTTTTTATTTAATTATTATTTTCAGAAAAAAAATAATAAAATTTGTTTTTCAATTAAAATATTTATATTTGTACTCTTAAAAAATTTTGTTTCTGCCCTTATTCGGCGATACCAATTCGGTAAGTAAATAAATATCAATGTATTATTAAAATTTTCAACATGTTAGATGCTATTGAGCTTAGTAAGAAATTAGTTTCTGAACTGCGTGAACTTGCTAAATCATTAAGTGTTAGCAGTTATGACACATTAAAAAAAGATGATTTAATTCAAAAAATTTTAGAAGTTGAACCATTAAACGAAAATAGTTCAATTGTTAATTTCGAAGGTAATATTCTTTTAACAAAACCCAAACGCAAACGCAAAATTGCAGAACAAGTATTATTTATTAAGTCGAAACCTTTAACTGATGAAGTTATTCCATCTGAGTTAATGGTAGAAGACGATGATATTATTGTAGAAGTACCATTTATAAAACAAAATGAAAGTGTTGATACTACAATAGAACAAAAGTCAGAAGAATCTAATGAACTTGTTGTTACAAACTACGATGTAGTAAAAGATGATAAAATTCCTTCTGAGCAAGTTGTTGACGAAAAAGAAATTATAAATTCAGATAATACTGAAATTAAAAACGATAATAATAATCAACTAATCAAAAATAACGGTTTTAAGCAAAATGGGAATAACGAACGCAAAACTTATGACAAGTGTTACGATATGGATGGCGTTGTTACAACAATTGGAGTTATTGAAACAATGCCCGATGGATATGGTTTTCTACGCTCTGCCGATTTTAACTATTTAAGTTCACCTGATGATGTTTATGTTTCGCAATCGCAAATAAAATTATTCGGATTAAAAACTGGTGATACTATTCAAGGTACAGTTAGACCGCCACGCGAAGGAGAAAAGTATTTCCCGTTAATTAAAATTTTTGAAATAAACGGGCAATTGCCTGAATTAGTTAGAGATAGAAAACCTTTTGACCACTTAATACCTTTATTTCCTGATGAAAAATTTGATTTAGCAAATGGTCCCAGAGCTACAATATCAACAAGAATTGTTGATATGTTTGCACCTATTGGAAAAGGGCAGCGTGGGTTAATTGTTGCTCAACCTAAAACTGGTAAAACAGTTTTATTACAAGAAATTGCAAATGTGATAGCTTCAAATCATCCCGAAGTATTTCTTATGATACTTTTAGTTGATGAAAGACCTGAAGAAGTTACAGATATGGCAAGAAATGTTAAAGCCGAGGTAATAGCATCAACTTTTGATGAGCCAGCCGAAAAACATGTAAGAATTGCTAACATAGTTCTTGAAAAAGCAAAAAGAATGGTAGAATGTGGGCACGATGTTGTTATTTTACTCGATTCTATAACTCGTTTAGCCCGTGCTTATAATACAGTTGCACCTGCTTCAGGTAAAGTTTTAACAGGTGGAGTAGATTCTAATGCCTTACATAAACCTAAACGTTTTTTTGGTGCAGCACGTAACATCGAAGGTGGTGGTTCTTTAACAATAATTTCAACAGCACTTACCGAAACAGGTTCCAAAATGGACGAAGTTATTTTTGAGGAATTTAAAGGCACAGGAAATATGGAGCTTCAACTCGACCGTAAATTATCAAATAAGAGAATTTTTCCAGCTGTTGACATTCTTGCCTCTAGTACGAGACGTGAAGAACTTCTGCACGGAAGAGATGTGTTAAATAAAATTTGGGTTTTAAGAAATTATCTTTCAGATATGACTCCTGTTGAGGCAATGCAGTTTTTCCGCGACCGGCTTGCTAAAACTAAAACCAATGAAGAGTTTTTAGTTTCGATGAATAACGAATAAAATCATAAGATTAATTATTTTATAAATTAAGCGTAATTGCTTAATTTATTGTATTTTGTTATATATATATCTAAAAAATAGATATAAAAAACATTCTTTTGTCATAAAAAAGGTTTTAAAAAAGATTTACCTTTGTTTTTTAATTAAAACAAAAACATACACATTGTTATTAAAATATTAATTAATAAATAAAATGTCAAAATCAAAAAAAGTTATTACATGTGATGGTAATCATGCAGCTGCGCATATTGCATATATGTTTAGTGAATTGGCTTGTATTTATCCTATAACACCTTCTTCAAACATGGCAGAAAATGTTGATGAATGGGCAACTGAGGGGAGAAAAAATTTATTTGGCGAAACTGTAAAAGTTGCTGAAATGCAATCTGAAGCTGGTGCTGCTGGTGCTGTTCATGGGGCATTACAATCAGGAGCACTTTGTTCAACTTTTACTGCATCTCAAGGTTTGTTATTGATGATTCCAAACATGTATAAAATATCTGGTGAGTTACTTCCTTGTGTATTTCATGTTAGTGCAAGGTCATTAGCCGCCCAGGCACTTTCAATATTTGGCGATCATAGTGATGTTATGGCAACAAGAAATACCGGATTTGCAATGTTAGCGACTGGTTCTGTACAGCAAGTTATGGATTTAGCTGCAGTTGCACATTTAGCAACACTTAAAACCAGAATTCCATTTCTTCACTTTTTTGATGGATTCCGCACTTCGCATGAAATTCAGAAAATTGAATATCTTGACAACAATGATATTGAACCATTGCTTGACAGAAAGTTAATAACAGAGTTTCGTAACAGAGCTTTAAATCCTGAGCATCCTGTAACACGTGGTACAGCTCAAAATCCGGATATTTATTTCCAATCACGAGAAGCTGCTAATAAATTTTATGATGCTGTTCCTGATATAGTTGAGCATTACATGAGCGAAATATCAAAAGTTGTTGGAAGAGAATATCATCCATTTACATATCATGGTGCAACGGATGCTGAGAACATTGTTATTGCAATGGGTTCAATTACTGAAACTTTAGCTGAAGCTGTTGATTATTTAGTATCAAAAGGTGAAAAAGTAGGTGTTATCTCTGTTCATTTATATCGTCCGTTTTCAGCAAAATACTTCTTTAATGTACTTCCAAAAACTGTAAAGAGAATTACTGTTCTTGATCGCACTAAAGAACCAGGAGCTAATGGTGATCCTTTATACTTAGATGTAAAAGACATTTTCTATGAAAAAGAAAATCGTCCTATGATTATTGGTGGTCGTTATGGTTTAAGCTCAAAAGATACCACACCTGCAATGATGATTTCTGTTTTCGATAACTTGAAAATGAAAGAACCAAAAAATCATTTTACTGTAGGTATTGTTGATGATGTTACTTTCCATTCTCTTCTAATGGTTCCTGAAATTGATCTTTCTCCAAAAGGAACATTCCAGGGTAAATTTTATGGTTTAGGCTCAGATGGTACAGTAGGAGCAAATAAGAATTCAATTAAAATTATTGGCGAAACTACAGATAAATATGCTCAGGCTTACTTTGCATACGATAGTAAAAAATCAGGCGGTATAACAACTTCACATTTACGTTTTGGTGATCAACCTATTCGTTCGCCTTACCTAGTTGTTACACCTGATTTTGTAGCTTGTCACGTGCCTTCTTACCTTGATAAATACGATATGTTAAAAGGTTTGAAAAAAGGTGGTACATTTTTATTAAATAGTATTTGGGATGAAGAAGAAACAAAAAAACGTCTTCCAAATTCCATGAAAAAATATATGGCTGATAATGATATTCAGTTTTATATTATTAACGCAACTGTTATTGCAGAACAAATTGGTTTAGGCAATAGAACAAATACCATTTTACAATCAGCATTTTTTAAAATATCAAATGTGATTCCTTATGAATTAGCTGTTTCATCGATGAAAGGGGCAATTAAAAAATCATATGGAAGCAAAGGTGATAAAATAGTAGAAATGAATTATAAATCAGTTGACAGAGGTGGATGTCCTGTTAAGATTGAAGTTCCTGCAGATTGGAAAAAACTTGATGGTAAAGATAATATTGAGAATTTAAATGTACCAGATTTTATTAAAAATATAGTGTTCCCCGTGAATGCAATGAAAGGTGATGATTTACCTGTAAGTGCATTTTTAGGTCGTGAAGATGGAACTTTCCCAGCTGGAACTACTGAGTATGAAAAACGTGGTATCGCTGTAAATGTTCCCGAATGGATTCCTGAAAATTGTATTCAGTGTAACCAATGTGCTTATGTTTGTCCTCACGCTTGTATTCGTCCATTTTTAATGACAGAAGCTGAGACTAAAAATATGCCTGCCGGAACACAAATTTTAAAAGCAACAGGAAAAGATTTTGAACAATACAATTTCAAAATTCAGGTTAGTGTACTGGATTGTACTGGTTGCGGAAATTGTGCTAACATTTGTCCGGGACGTAAAGTTGAAGGTGCTGTTGCTTTAACAATGAAACCTCTAGGTACACAAATGGCTGAGGTTGATCGTTGGAATTATTTTGAACATAAAGTAACTTATAAAACTGTAGATAAATTCAAAACATTTAAAAGCAGTCAGTTTGCACAACCATTATTCGAATTTTCAGGTGCATGTGCAGGTTGTGGCGAAACTCCTTATATTAAGCTTATAACTCAACTATATGGTGAAAGAATGATTGTAGCTAATGCAACAGGTTGTTCTTCTATTTATGGTGGATCGGCTCCTGCAACACCATACAGAATTAATCGCGAAAGCGGACATGGTGTAGCTTGGGCAAACTCTTTGTTTGAAGATAATGCTGAGTATGGATTTGGAATGGCTTCAGGTATTGATAAAATTCGTGAAAGAATTGCTGACAGAATGACCAGATTAATTGCAGATTCTAAAAATAACGATTTAAATGCAGCTTGTCAGGAATGGTTAGATAATAAAGATATTGCAGAAGGTTCTGATATTGCTTCCAAAAAAGTATTACCATTATTAGAAAAAGAAAAATCTGAATTAGCTAAAGAGATTGTTGATATAAAACAATACATGGTTAAAAAATCAGTTTGGATTATAGGTGGCGACGGATGGGCTTATGACATTGGTTTTGGTGGTTTAGATCACGTGATTGCTTCTGGCGAAGATGTGAATATTTTAGTACTGGATACCGAAGTTTATTCAAATACTGGGGGTCAATCTTCTAAATCTACACCTACAGCAGCAGTTGCAAAATTTGCTGCTTCTGGGAAAAAAATCCGCAAAAAAGATCTAGGAATGATTGCAATGAGTTATGGTTATGTGTATGTTGCTCAGGTTGCCATGGGTGCTGATAATGGTCAGTATTTCCGGGCTTTAAAGGAGGCTGAATCTTATAAAGGACCTTCAATAATAATTGCATATGCACCTTGTATTAACCATGGAATAGTAGCAGGAATGGGTAAAACTCAGATACAAGAGAAACTTGCAGTAAATGCAGGTTACTGGAGTTTGTTCCGTTATAATCCTATGTTAGAAAAAGAAGGTAAAAATCCATTTAAATTAGATTCCAAAGAGCCTGATTGGTCTAAATTTCAGGAATTCTTAAGTTCCGAAGTTCGTTATAATTCATTAAAACGTGCAGTGCCAGAAAAAGCTGAAGAATTATATACAGCAGCCGAAGAAAACGCAAAATGGCGGTACGAGAGTTATAAAAAATTATTAGGTTCACCAATAGTAGAAAAAACAGTTTAATAATTTCTTTAAAATATGTAATTTAGCCACAGAAATAATCTGTGGCTTTTTTTAATTCTAAACCAAAAACTATGTTTAAAATAAATGAGTATTTTGATGGTAAGGTAAAATCAATAGCTTTTACAACTTCCGAAGGACCAGCAACAATTGGTGTAATGGCAAAGGGTGAGTATGAATTTGGAACTTCAACTAAAGAAATAATGATTGTAGTTACGGGTAAACTGACTGTAAAATTACCTGACGAAAATTGGAAAGACTTTAAAGCTGGTGAAATGTTTATAGTTGAAGCAAATAAAAAGTTTCAATTAAAGGTTAACGAAGATTCAAGTTATATTTGCTATTATAAATAAAATGAATTCCAATTCACATAAATTCAATAAATTTCGGGTAAATTATAAAATATGGCTCGATAGTTCAGATGGTGTAGGTATTTTAGGCGAAGGCAAAATTGAATTATTAAAACAAATTGCTCAAAAAAAATCATTATCGGCTGCTGCAAAAGTGTTAAATATTAGTTACCGAAAAGCATGGGGCGACATTAAAAATGCTGAATTTATTCTTGGGGTAAAATTAATTGTTCGTAAACGAGGAGGTAAATATGGTGGTACTTCAACCTTAACAGATGATGCACGAAAAATTATTGAAGCTTGGAATAATCTTCACGAAAAAATAGATTTAAATACTGAAAGTTTAATTGTAGAATTTAAAAAGTTTATAAAGGAAAAATAAACTCGAAACTTTTTTGAACAATAAACCAAAAATTCAGAAATAAATAGAAATAAATTGAATTATAGGTTATTGAGTTAATAATTATTAAGTTAATAACCAATAACTAAATAGCTTAACAAATAACTTGATAAAGTAAAAAGTGGGAAGTTAAAACAATAAACATAAAAAGATAGTTTGAAGTTTCAGGTTTTCAAAACCATAAACTAAAAACTCTAAACTTTTTTGAACAGTAACCAGTGAACTTAAACTAAAAACCCGAAACTAAAAACTCGAAACTTTTTTGAACAGTGGGCAGTGAACAATGAACAATTATATGACTATGAACTCTATACTCGAAGTGTAATAATTAAAGTTCGGCAATTAAAGTTTTATTTCCTTTAACTTTCTGATTTAGTTCAACCAAAATCTTTGCATTTGATGGTAAAAAGATATCAACCCGCGAACCAAATTTTATAATGCCGATTTGTTCGCCACTTTTATATTCTGTTTCGGTTTTTGCATACGAAACTATTCGTCGGGCAATCTTTCCTGCAATTTGCCTCATTAAAATTTCGATATTGTCTTTTGTTTTGAAAACAGTTGTAAATCTTTCGTTTTCTTCTGATGCTTTTGGTTTCCATGCAACAAAATAATTACCGGGGTGATATTGAAGGTATTGAACTACTCCGCTAACAGGTACCCAGTTAACGTGCACATTGAAAGGCGACATAAAAATTGAAACCTGAGTTCTGTAATCTTTAAAATATTCTTTTTCAAATACTTGTTCAATTACAACAATTTTACCATCGGCAGGAGCGTATATTTTATTTTCTTCGCCAAATAAAACTCTTCGGGGAACTCTAAAAAACAAAATAACTAATGTGAAAAATATAGCAGAAATAACCGTAAAGCTATAGTCAATAATATGGTAATTATTTAGAAAATAATAAAAAACAATATTTGCAAATATTAAAAATATTCCAAAAAATGCAATTATGTTGTATCCTTCTTTATGTATTTTAGTAGCTGAAGTTTTTTTTATACTTCCAGTCATTATTTAGTTTTTTACAAAGTAAGTGAATTAATTTAAGAATTGCAAATATATATATATAATAGGTGAAGCTATAAGCACACTATCAAATCTATCTAAAATACCTCCATGTCCAGGTAACATTTTTCCCGAATCCTTAATATTTAAGCTTCGTTTAAACAGTGATTCAACTAAATCGCCATAGGTCGAAAAAACAACAATTAATACTGAAAACATTAACCATTGGTACCATTCTAAAATGTTAATAAAATAGGGAAACAGGGTTGAAAGTCCAATTGTAAAAATTGCACCTCCAATAGTACCCTCCCATGATTTTTTAGGCGAAATACGTTCAAAAAGCCTGTGTTTTCCAATTAAAATTCCTGTTAAATATGCAAATGTGTCGTAAATCCAAATTAAAATAAAAAATCCAAGTAATAAATAAGGTGTGTAATAAATTGATTGAGACGTGAAAATATTTTGATTAATTAAATATTCGTAATTTGTTATGTCGTTAATATCTAAAATATTAATATTAGTCCTAAAAACAAAGTAATTTAAAAATGAAAAAGGAACTGCAATATATATAATTCCCAAGAACGAATATGCAAGCGATGTAAAAGGTCTTTTATGAAACAAATAAAGTTCATTGATAAAAAATAAAATTACGATTGGAATAAAAACAATAAAAAATCGTACATGTATAAAATCGAAAGCATAAAAATAATTTACAGTAAAAAAGAGCCATCCTGTAAATATTCCTAACCATTTTTGTGGGTTTGCCAAAGCAAAGTTTGAAAGGTTATAAAATTCGAGCATCGAAAGAATGACAATAATGCTAAAAGTTAAATAAAATGTAATGCTTCCAATTAATATAGAAGTAACGATGAGCAAAACAAAAATTGCTCCGGTAAATGAACGTGTTAAAATGTTATTCAATATTAAATGCTTTTAAAATTTCTCGTGCATTACCAAGATTATCCACGTTTACATATAACTGGTATTCTCCAATTAAGAAATTGCTATCTTTCTTATTCATAACAACAGATTTTATTTTTTCTTTTTTCAACACAACTTTAGCTCTTTCGCATGCTACTTCGTCTGTTGTGTTATATACAAGAACCCAATTGTCTTCCATTTTTTAAAGATATAAATTAATCAACGATATTTTGTGTTAACTAAGTTCACTGTTCATTGTTCAAAAAAGCTCACTGTCATACATAGTCATTCATGGTCATACAATAGTCATACAATTGTAATACATAGTCATACAATAGTCATACATAGTCATACAATAGTCATACAATTGTAATACATAGTCATACAATAGTCATACATAGTCATACAATAGTCATACAATAGTCATACAATTGTAATACATAGTCATACAATTGTCAGCATTTGTAATGTAGTTAGAAAACAATTGTGTGACCATTGTATTAACTATTGTGTGACCATTGTTATTATTGTTCATTGTTCACTGTTCAAAAAAGTTCATTGTTCTATGTTCATTGTTAATATAGTCATACATTGTCATTCAGTAGTCATACTTTGTAATTAAGTTGTTTTTATTGCTATTGTATGACCATTGTTTGACAATTGTGTGACTATTGTTTTTGTTGTTCATTGTTTACTGTTTTTTTTCAATCTTGTCTTCTATTATAGCTTAGTATTAAAAATCTACTTTATTTTCGGCTGTTTTGGTAGTTGGTTGTGGAGTCTCTGTAATTATTTTACTTTTTAGCTTAACAAATTCATCTTTTTCAAAAGGTCGTTTACCAAAAATTGCTTCAAGGTCGTTACTAAAAATAACTTCTTTTTCCAATAACAAATCACCCAATTTAAAAAGTTTTTCTTTGTTTTCAGAAAGCAATTTTTTAGCTCTGATATATTGTTCTTCAATAATATTTTTTACTTCATTATCAATTATTTCAGCAGTCTTTTCGCTATAAGGTTTCGAGAACGAGTATTCGCTTTGCCCGGTAGAATCGTAAAAGCTAACATTTCCTATTTCTTTACTCATTCCGAAAAACGAAACTAAAGCGTAAGCTTGTTTCGAAACTCTTTCCAAATCGTTTAATGCACCTGTCGAAATTTTTCCAAAAGCAATTTCTTCTGAAGCTCTGCCTCCAAGTGTGGCACAAAGTTCATCCATAATTTGTTCGAGAGTGGTTATTTGTCTTTCTTCGGGTAGATACCATGCAGCACCAAGCGATTTTCCGCGTGGTATTATTGTAACTTTAACTAGTGGGCTGGCATGTTCTAACAACCAGCTTATCGAAGCATGCCCGGCTTCGTGGTAAGCAATTGTTTTCTTTTCTTTTACAGTAATAATTTTTGAACGCTTTTCGAGCCCGCCAATTATACGGTCAACAGCTTCTAAAAAATCTTGTTTTTCTACTATTTTTTTATCGTGACGTGCTGCAATTAATGCGGCTTCGTTACATACATTTGCAATATCGGCACCACTAAAACCCGGAGTTTGTTTTGATAAAAATTCTAAATCAAGTTTTTCGTCAAATTTAATTGGTTTTAAATGAACTTTAAAAATATCTCTTCTTTCATTTAAATCGGGTAATTCGACATGAATTTGACGGTCAAAACGTCCTGCTCTAACTAATGCTCTGTCAAGCATATCGGCTCGGTTTGTTGCAGCAATTATTATTACACCCGTATTCGAATCGAATCCGTCCATTTCGGTAAGCAATTGATTAAGAGTATTTTCTCTTTCGTCATTGGAACCGAAATTTGGATTTTTACCGCGGGCTCTTCCAATTGCATCAATTTCATCAATAAAAACGATGCAAGGGGCTTTGTCTTTAGCTTGTTTAAAAAGGTCGCGGACACGCGAAGCTCCAACTCCAACAAACATCTCAACAAAGTCGGAACCCGAAAGAGAAAAGAATGGCACATCAGCTTCACCTGCAACAGCTTTAGCAAGAAGTGTTTTGCCAGTTCCCGGAGGTCCTACTAATAATGCACCTTTTGGGATTTTACCGCCAAGTTCGGTGTATTTTTTTGGGTTTTTAAGAAAATCAACTATTTCCCGAATTTCAACTTTAGCTTCTTCGAGTCCTGCAACATCTTTAAAATCTATTTTAACATGTGATGAATCTTTGTCGAAAACTTTTGCCCGCGATTTTCCAATATTAAAAATACCACCGGCTCCGCCGCCACCACCTCCTGCCATCTTTCTGAATACAAACATCCAAATTGCTATTATTACTATTAAAGGTAACAGCCATGTTAATAAATCACCGAAAATATCTTTTCGTGTTTCTGTTTTTGTAGGTACACGTTGTTCTGAAGGTAATTCTAATTGTAGTTTATCTAAATTCTGTTGAAATGCATCTATTGAGAGTATTGTTAAATAATATTGTGGACCAGATGAAAATGAATTTTTTTCGCGAAACTTTTTGTATTTATCATTGTTAACTGCATTATCGCTCAAATATATTTCAACAACTTCACGATTTACAATAACGAGTTTTTTAACTTCATTTGAAACAATCATTTCTTTTAATCGTTCCCAATCTATTTCTTCTTTTTTACTACTGAAATCAAAGAAATTTAAACCAATAAAAACTAACAATATTATTGCGTAAATCCAATAAATACTAAATTTTGGTTTTATTTTATTGCTTTTATTTACTCTATTTACTTTATTTTCTTCCATAAATTAAATCACTAATTATGAGTTATTTTTGCATCTGCCCACAAACCTTCGAGATTATAATACTCTCTGAACGAGGTTTCCAAAACATGAACAACAATTGATACATAATCTAAAAGTACCCATTGAGAATTTTTTAATCCCTCTTTTGAATATGGTTTTTCTGAAAGATTTTTTTTAACAATGTCTTCGACTCCTCTTGCAATTGATTGAACATGAACATTTGAATCGGCATTACAAATAACAAAATAGTCGCAAACTCTACTTGTAATGCTTCTTAAATCTATTGTAATAATATCTTGTCCTTTTTTATCTTTAACTGCTTCAATTATAGTTTCTAAAAGGTTAGAATTTGTGTTTTTTTTAGTAGTTTTTTTTATTTTCTTTTCTGTCATAACTTTTAATAAAAATACAAAGGTATTAAAATATTGAATAAAATAAAATTAGCCCTTAAAACATTAATTTAAAAAAAATATTATAAAAATAAAATAATATTATAAAAGATATTATATAACTTTGATTTTTTATAAAAAAAATAATTAATAATTATATCAATTTGATAATCAAAATTAAACGTAATGAGTGAATTAAAAAATGTTGTTGAATTAGAAGATGTTGTTATAAAATTTGTTGGCGATTCGGGTGACGGTATGCAATTATCGGGAACTTTATTTGCCGACACAGCAGCACAAGATGGTAACGACCTTACCACTTTTCCTGATTACCCTGCCGAAGTTAGGGCTCCGCAAAATACCATAGCTGGTGTTTCGGGTTTTCAGGTTCATTTTGGAAGTAAAAAAATACTTACTTTCGGTGATATTTGCGACACAATTGTTGCACTTAATCCTGCATCTTTGCGTGCAAACTTAAAATGGGCAAAAAAAGATACTATTATTATTACTGATTCCGAAGCTTATGATATACCAGCTTTAGAAAAATCAGGATACAAGTCCAATCCATTAAGCGATGGTAGTTTAAAAAATTACAATGTTGTGTCAGCTCCTTTTACTACTCTTATAAAAGAATGTGTAAAAGACATGAATATTGATAATAAAACTACACTTAAAAGCAGAAATATGTTTGCATTAGGTGTTGCTTTTAAAATATATGGTAAAAATTTAGAACATACTTTTAAATATCTCGAAAAACAGTTTTCGAAACGACCCGAGGTAGTCGAACTTAATAAAAAAGTTGTAAAAGCAGGTTTCGACTTTGCCGCAACTAATCCTCAGATTAAATGTACTTATAAAATTAATAAAGCAAACATGCCTAAAGGTCGTTATCGCAACATTAGTGGTAACGTAGCTACTGCTTGGGGCTTGTTAGCAGCTTCCGAAAAGTCGGAGCGTCCGTTATATCTTGGTTCGTATCCTATAACTCCCGCAACTGAAATTTTAATTGAATTAGCAAAAAATAAATCTTTAGGGGCAAAAGTTGTTCAGTGCGAAGACGAAATTGCAGGTATTTGTTCTTCAATTGGAGCAAGTTATGCCGGTTCATTGGCTTGTACAACTACTTCAGGTCCCGGATTATCATTAAAGACTGAGGCATTAGGGTTAGCTGTTATAATGGAATTACCTTTAGTTGTAGTAGATGTGCAACGTGGTGGTCCATCAACAGGACTACCTACAAAATCGGAACAATCTGATTTATTTCAAGTGCTTTTTGGAAGAAATGGTGAATGTCCTTTAATTGTTATTGCAGCAGAATCATCTTCAGATTGTTTTTATAGTGCTTACGAAGCTGCTAAATTAAGTATGGAACACATGACTCCTGCTGTTTTATTAACAGATGGCTCGTTAGGAAATGGTTCAGAACTTTTTAAAATTCCCGACACAAAAGATTTGCCTAAAATTACACCTTTAATGGCAAAAGCAAATGATACTACATTTAAACCATATAAAAGAAACGAAAAAACATTGGCACGTTTATGGGCAATTCCAGGAACAGAAGGTTTACGTCATCGTATAGGCGGATTAGAAAAAGAAAATATTACAGGAAATGTTTCAATGGATCCTATTAATCACGAAACAATGGTTAATTTAAGAGCCGAAAAAGTTCAGAGAGTTGCAAATTATATTGCTCCTCAGGAAGTTTTTGGCGAACCTGAAGGCGATTTGCTCGTTGTTAGTTGGGGCGGAACAAAAGGTGTAATCAGAAACTCTGTTATTGAAATGCAAAATGAAGGTAAAAAAGTCAGTCATGCTCATTTTAAACATATTATGCCTCTTCCAAAAAACACAAGTGAAATTTTCAGCAAATTCAAAAAAATAATTGTTTGTGAACTAAATAGCGGTCAGTTTGTAGCATATTTAAGAATGACTTTACCGCAATTTAAGTTTGAGCAGGCAAATAAAGTTCAATCTTTACCTTTTATGATTGATGAGTTAAAAGAAAAATACAATAAAATACTTAATAAAAAATAAAGTTTCGAGTTTCGAGTTTAAAGTTTCGGGTTTTTAACAACTCTAAACTAAAAACTCTAAACCAATAATTATGAATTAATTAATAAAAAATAAATATAATGGAACAAATATTAAATACAATAGTACGTTCGGGTGTTGAACTTACAAAAGAAGATTTTGTTAGCGACCAAATGGTTAAATGGTGTCCCGGTTGTGGGGCATATTCAATTTTAGCTGCAGTAGCAAATGTTTTTCCTAAAATCGGATATAAAAAAGAAAATTTTATGTTTGTTTCAGGAATTGGTTGTTCATCACGATTCCCTTATTATGTTAATACTTATGGGTTCCACGGTATTCATGGCAGGGCACTTCCAGTTGCAACAGGAATGAAAGTATCGAACCCTAAACTTAGTGTTTGGGTAGCCACCGGTGATGGAGATTCGATGGCAATTGGCGGAAATCATTTTATTCATTCTATCAGACGAAATATTGACCTTAATATTATTTTATTTAACAATCAAATTTATGCACTAACAAAAGGACAGTATTCGCCAACATCACCAATGGGGGCAGTAACAAAAACTTCACCTTATGGAACTATTGAACATCCATTTAATGCAGGCGAATTAGTTATAGGAGCACAAGGAACATTTTTTGCCCGCGTACCCGATAACAATATAAAATTAATGACAGATGTTTTATTCGAAGCTGCCCGACATGATGGTACATCAATTGTTGAAGTATTACAGAATTGTGTGATTTATAACGATAAAACTCATGCTCAAATTACTTCTAAAGATACTAAAGACGATAATCAAGTTATTATACGCAATGGTGAACCACTAATTTTTGGAGTTAATAAAGATAAAGGTATCAGATTAAACAATACCCGTTTAGAAGTTGTAAAAATTGGTGAAAATGGTATAACTGAAAGCGACATTTTAGTGCACGACCAATATCAACAAGACCCAGGTATTCAATTAATGCTCGCTAAAATGTATCCTCCAAATTTCCCTGTTGCTATGGGTGTTATTCGTTCGGCAATGTACCCTACTTATGATGATATGGTTGAAGACCAAATTAGTTATGCGAAAGCAAATTCAAAAATCAAAACGGTTAACGATTTATTAAATAGTGGCGATACTTTTGAAGTATAACAATTAAATGTTCAATGTCAAACAAACAATTAACAATGTTCAAAAAAGTTCAATGTTCATTGTTCAAAAAATGTTCATTGAACATTGAGCATTTGTCATTGTTTGTTCTTTTAAACGGATTTTACATTAACATTTCGAGTATTATCAAGGGTTTTCGCAAATATTATTAGTTTATGTAGCAACTTGAAATAAATT
>MENF01000032.1 GCA_001769035.1 Bacteroidetes bacterium GWA2_32_17 | reverse complement strand
ACTTTTTAAGGGACGACTAAATAACGAATATCGAACATTCAATATCGAATAATGAAGTAAAAAAACAGATTATTTATTTATTTTTGTGCAAAATTATTTATGAAAAATACCGAAACTGATTCAAAATATAACAATTTAGAAAATATGAGTTTTCGTGAATTGCTAACTGCAATTAATAACGAAGACCATAAAATTCCCGATGCTGTAAAAAAAGCTATTCCGCAAATAGAAAAATTATCAGAAGCAGTTTTTCAAAAACTAAAAAATGGTGGTCGGCTCTTTTATATAGGTTCGGGTACCAGTGGAAGATTAGGAATAGTTGACGCATCTGAATGTCCACCAACTTTTGGAGTTGAAAGTTCACTTGTTAACGGCATAATTGCAGGTGGCGATGTTGCTATTCGTAAAGCAGTAGAGCATGCCGAAGATGATTATGATACAGGATGGATTGAATTAACAAATCACAAAATATCATCAAAAGATGTTGTAATTGGTATATCATCATCCGGTACAACTCCTTATGTTATAGGTGCTTTGCAACATTGTATTAAACATGGTATTACTACAGGCTCAATTACATCTAATTTTAATTCACCTATATCTAATGAAGCTATTTTTCCTGTTGAAATAGAAACTGGTCCAGAATTTATTACAGGCAGCACCAGAATGAAAAGCGGGACAGCACAAAAACTTGTTCTAAACATGATTTCTTCATCGGTAATGATTAAATTGGGCAAAGTTATTGGCAACAAAATGGTTGATATGCAATTGTCAAACAACAAATTAATAGAACGTGGAACAAGAATGATATCAACATTTTTAAATATTCCTGAAGAAAAAGCCAAAGAATTATTATTAAAGCATAAAAGTGTTAGAAAAGCTATTGAAAATTTTAAAAATTCGAAATAAAAACATTAATTTTACAAAAAATAAAATTCAACTATATGATAAAGAAAGCAGCTTTAATTTTGACAAGTTTATTATTGATAGTGTCAATAACTTCTTACGGACAATCGAAAAAGAAGAAAAAAAACAAATCTAAAACTATTACAGAGCAAGTAGTAGCAACTCCCGATAGCTCAATAACAAATTCAAGCAAAAAACCAGTAAAAGAAAACACAAACGCAATTAGCGTTGACCCAAATACTTCAAAACAACCAATAAATGAAGTAAAACCAACTACCGAAAGCAAAAAACCAACTGAACAAATAAATCCCAAACCAATTAATGTTGAGCAAGTAATTCAGGAATCGAAACCTATAATCACAGAAAAACCTAATGGTTCAATTAACTGGACTCAACAATTTGTAGAAGCAAAAGGGTTCTCGGTAATTGATAACGAAAAATTTAAAAATCCAGCTCAGGCAAAAGCAATGGCACGTCGTGGTGCAACTGTTGATGCTCAACGCAATTTATTGGAAATAGTTAAGGGTGTGCAAGTTACTGGCGAAACAACAGTAAACGATATGATTGCATCAAGCGATTTTATTTATACAAGAGTTGACGGAATAATAAAAGGAGCTCAGATAATTGGTGAACCAATTGAAAAAGATGGTGGTATCGAATTAAGAATGAGGGTTCCGCTTTATGAAACTAATGGAATTGCTTCGGCAGTTTACGATAAAGTACCTCAATTAAAATCAGTTAATACTGTTAATGATGTAATTAGCCAAGTGCCACCCGAAATTAAGGACCAGGTTTTAGAAGGATTAGCATTTAATTTGAATGGTAAAAAATTTGACCCTTCAATGTTTCCCGTAATTGTTGATGAAAACAATAATCTTGTTTTAGATTTATCGAAATTATACGACCCAAAAAGCGGTAAATTTCCACAAATATTATCAACAACCGAAGAAGTTTTTAAAGAAGTTGGCTTCGATAAAGGATTGCAAATGATTAATGTTTTAAAAACCGAAACAGGAAAAATGGTTATTGATAATGCCAGTTTAAAGAAAATTAACTGGGGTAAAATTGGCGAAACCGTTGCTAAAATTGGTAAATTTTTATTAATGTTAATATAATATTATAACAATGAGAAATATATTTTTAGCAATTTTATTAATAGGATTCTTTTCTTATTCTAACCAGTCGTTTTCGCAAAAAAAAGGAAAGAAAAATAAAAATGCTCCGGTAACTACAACAACGAGTACACCAACTGAAAACATTACACAACCTACAACATCGGTAGTAGTTAATTCTCAGCTTGCAAATGATAACAATATGAAAGAGGTTGAGGTTAAGGGTGTGGGAATAAAACGTGATGATGCTTTGCAAGATGCCTTACGAAATGCAGTTGGACAGGCAGCAGGAGTTGCAATTGTTTCGGAAACAAATGTCGAAAACTTTATGGTAGTTCGCGATGCAGTATCTTCTAAAACCGAAGGTTATATTTCGAGCTATATTGTTGTAAAAGAAATTCCTTTTCCCGACAGATTTGAAATTACAATAAAAGCAAAAGTTAGCTTATCACCATTAAAAGCAGATATTCAAACATTAACAAAATCAATTGGTGGTGTGCGGTTTCTTGTAATGTACGATTCCAGAAAAGTTTCGGCAGATGATAAACCATATTACGATTTTGCCTGCGAAAGAATAAATGAGTTTTTGGCTGAACGAAAATACAGATATATTGATAAAAGCAGATTTGAAACTTTGCAAAAAGAAGCAATTGGCTTGTATCAAGATGAAACCAATTCCGAAACTTATGTGCAACGCTTAGGAATGAAAGCTGATGCACAATTTATTATAATGATTAGTAATATTTCTTTAAACTCTACTGAAGAAAATTATCGTACCGTAACAAAGGTTATAATTGAAGCAAAAGCTTATGATAATTGTACTGCCGAAGGTCTTGGTACAATTGTTTTGCAAGCCGATGCAAAATCGGGCGAAGACGCCAAATCAACAAAAATGCTTGGAGTAAAAGATGCTGTAAATGCAAGTTTTACAAAATTGCTTTATTTATTTAATCAATATATTGGTAATTGGGTAAACAACGGAACTCCTTATGAAATAAGATTTTATTCGATTGGCACATTCCGCGATTTTCGAGAATTAAGAAATAAAATGCTTGCCGATACAAAATTTGGCGGTCAGTTAGAAATACTTAGTTTAGATAATTACACAAAACTTAATTTAACCTTTAAAGACCGTCCCGACGATTTGGCATATAAAATTTTAGATTATGCCGACCAAATTCCCGAATTTAAATCAAAAATTCTTGATGTGAAACTTATTTACGGACGGCAAATAAATTTCGCACCTCAAAAAGTTAATCCTCCAGAACTTCAACTTGATAAAAAATAAAATCAAATAATTTCAATAAATTTAAACTAAAAAATCATGAAAAAATTAATGTTAAGTACTGCAACGTTTTGTATATTTGTTTTCTATTCGTTTTCACAAAGTTCAACAGTTACATTTTTTACTCAAGATGGTGAAAAAATATGGGTTGTTGTAAATGGCGAAAAGAAAAACAAAGAGCCTTTAACTAAAGTAGTTATTGAAAATTTAACAGCACAAAATTATAAATTTAAAGTTCTTTTTCAGGACGAAAAAATACCTGCTTTAGATAAAACAGTTTACACAAGAGATGTTGATAACAAATATCACAATTCTACTTATACTATTAGAAAAGATACAAAAGGCACAAAATATGTAATTCGCTTAAACAGCGATGAAATTGTTACAACAACAACTACTACAACCACTACTACAACTGCTCCGGCAAACACAAACACTTCAACCACTACAACAATAAATTCTCAACCACAAGAGCAAACTAATATACAAACACAAAATCAAACAACTACAACAACCAATACATCAGGTAATCCTCAAAACATGAATATGGGCGTTGGAATTAATGTTAACGAAACAGAAAATGGAGTTGATATGAATGTAAATATGGGAGGTGTTAATGTTAACACTAGTGCCAGCGGAAATGATAATGGAATGAACAGCTCAACAAATATGAATGCTGGAGGAGTAAGTTCTTCAACTACTACTTATTCATCAACAACAACCACAACAACAACTTCAAGTTCAAATACAGGAAATAATAACAATACACAAAATACCAATACTCAAATTCAACAAAAACCAGTACAGCAACAAAAACCTGCTTATGTTTTACAAGGATATTCTGGTCCAACAGGTTGTCCAATGCCTATGACAAACGAAAGTTTTGCAACTGCCAAACAATCTATTTCTTCAAAATCCTTTGAAGATTCCAAACTTACAATTGCAAAACAAATTGTGGGCAATAATTGCTTGCTTTGCTCACAGGTAAAAGAAATTATGCTCCTTTTTGGGTTTGAAGATACACGATTAGAGTTTGCTAAACTTGCATATAAACATACTTTTGATATTGGAAATTATTTTCAATTAAACGATGCATTCAAATTCGAGTCATCTATTGATGAATTGAATCAATATATTAATAGTGGCAATTAATACTCTATTAATAACTAGTGTCTGTCCATAATGTCCGATTTTTTCGTTATGCTCGTTTTGAAAACAGTCATTTACTACAGTAAACTCCTTGGTTTTCAAAACTTCGCAAACCTCAAACTCGAACATTATAGTTCAGACACTGACTTTATGGACAGACACTAACTAATGTTATGCACGATTTAATTTTCTTTGACTTCGTCATAGTTTTGCCATTCAGCTACTTGAAAACGGTACTGATTTGCGTTATATTCAAATATTGTTAGGTCATTCGAGTAGTAAAACAACAGAAATTTACACTAATATGAGTATGAAAAGTTTAAAAAACATAAAAAATCCGTTGATGATTTCGGATTATAAAAAACAGGTGAATCTGAATATGTATAACAATATTTTGCAAGCATAATCATAAAACATAAATCCATAAGTAAGTTGTGCACAATTTTAAGAAAGATTTCACGCGTTAATAAAACGTGATTAGATAATAAAATGAAAAGATTTAGTTTATTGATTTTAATATCTTTTATTTTCTCAATATCGATTAATTGTCAGGTATATAAACAGTCTAAAAATATGGATTTAAAAGTCGTTCGTGATTTTATCGAATCAATAAATAGTGCAAATACTGATAGGATTTACAATTTAATGACTAAAGACCATGAGTTTATAGATTCGCAAGGTAATAAAATGATTGGCAATGACAACATGAAAAAAGCATGGATCGGATATTTCGGTTTATTCCCAGATTATAAGATTGAGATAACTGATACACTGCAGAATGATTCAATAATAGTATTGCTTGGATATGCCAGCGGGACTTATAAAACAGACAAAAAAAGCTCTGATAACAATAACTATTGGCGAGTTCCTGCCTCGTGGAAAGCGATTGTTGTTGATGAAAAAATAAAGCTTTGGCAAGTATATGCTGATAATAGTGTAGTAATAGACATAATAAATAAAAACTGTGCACAACATGCAATATAAAAAATTGGGGTTTAATAGGTTATTCAAGGGTTGTAGCTCTTATCAAGTGTCTTGTATATTGACAGATAATCGCTCCGAACTCCCCAACTTTTCATACCGCCGACCTTTATGCCTCATGCTAAGAAAACCGAAAGCGTACCAAATGACAGGAAAAATGATTAAATTTGTAAACTAAAATACACGGCATTAGAATGAAAGAAAAACTGACAATAGATAAACTTAAAGCAGAAGCCAAAGCTTTTTGCATCGCAGAATCGAAAATTCAAAATAAATCACTTTTTGGCGTAACTGACGGAAAAGCAGTAGGGACACATATCGAACATAAGTTTCAAGAGCAATTAAACTCAAAATACAAAACAACAATTGGTTCATCTGCAAATGGCATTGATTTACCATCAGAAGATATTTTGACAGATATTAAGGTTACATCAATTAAGCAACCTCAATCTTCATGTCCTTTCAAGGACGCTAAACAGAAGATTTTTGGACTTGGCTATAATTTACTCGTTTTCGTTTACGACAAAATTGATGACCCCAAAACCAAAACAGCAACACTTAATTTTGTTAGTTGTTCTTTTATTTCAAATGAACGGACTGGCGATTATACAACAACATACAGATTACGTGAAATGGTTAAGGACAAAGCAAATGTTGAAGATATTGTTGCTTATCTGAATGACAAACATATTCCTGCTGATGAAATTACTTTAACTCAATTGGCAAAACAAATACTAAAAACGCCCCCAGTACAAGGCTATTTAACTATATCAAACGCATTGCAATGGAGATTACAATACCAACGTATTGTAACTCTTGATAAAACAGTTCAAGGAATTAGTAAAGTTATTGATAAGGTTGCTAAATAATGAAAATATTTGAAACAAATATTTCTTATCAGGTTTTAGTATTCTTAAATGAATTTCTAAAAAACACAACATCTTTTGAAATTGCAAATCAAAAAATGTTTGATGCCTTCGGCATAAAACATTTTTTTGATAACGATGATTTTCATACTCTTATCAAATCTCTTTCTTTATCAAATATTAACTTGGCAGAAGAGCCTGACCGTGCAGAATATGGAGATTTTCAAACAAATAAAGATTTAGCAAATAAGGTTGCAAAGCATTTGGCAAAAAGGAATATGTCGCCAGAAATTGTTATTGAGCCAACTTGCGGAAAAGGTAATTTTATAATTGCTTCGTTATCGAATTTTAAAGCAGTTAAGAAAGTATTTGGAATCGAAATTTACAAGCCTTACGTTTGGGAAACAAAATTTAGTATTCTCGATTTTTTTCTCTCAAATCCTGACAGTCACAAACCAGAAATTACAATCACACATTGCAACATTTTCGATTTTGATTTTAAAAATATTTCTAAACAGTTTCCAACCGAAAAATTATTAATAATTGGGAATCCGCCTTGGGTAACAAACTCAAAATTAGGTAGCCTTAATTCGTCTAATCTTCCCAAAAAATCAAATTTCAAGAAACAAAACGGGTTAGATGCAATGACAGGCAAAGGTAATTTTGATATTGCCGAATATATTACTTTAATGCTTTTAGATGCCTTTCAAACACATAACGGTTATTTGGCACTATTGGTAAAAAACTCAGTGGTAAAAAATATCGTTTTCGACCAAAAAGATAAAAAATATAGAGTTGGTGAAATAGAAAAATATTGCATTGATAGTAAAAAGGAATTTAATGTTTCAGTTGAAGCGGCTTTGCTTTATTGTCAACTCAATTCAAACCCAAGTATTAAATGTAATGAATTTGATTTTTATAGTTTAGAGAAAAGATTAAGTTTTGGATGGCTTAATTCTAAGTTTGTATCTAATCTTGCAGATTATAATGAAACAAAAGAGATTGATGGCGTATGTCCTTTTGAGTGGAGACAAGGTATAAAGCACGATTGCTCCTCTATTATGGAATTAGAAAGAGTAAATGGGCATTTTGTGAATAATAAATCTGATGAAATAAAACTCGAAGAAGATTTGGTTTATGGCTTTTTAAAAAGTTCTGATTTAAAAAATACTGTAATAAAAAATACAAGAAAACATACTATTGTAACACAAACAAAAGTTGGACAAGAAACCTCATATATTCAACATTTATATCCTGAAACATATTCATATTTAAAAAAGAATATTTCCAATTTTCAAGCAAGAAAATCAAGTATTTATAATGGTAAACCATTATTTTCAATATTTGGGATTGGGGACTATTCTTTTAAACCCTTCAAGGTTGCAATATCAGGTTTGTATAAAACATATCATTTTACATTAGTGTTGCCACAAAACGACAAACCTGTAATGTTAGACGATACTTGTTATTTTATTGGTTTTGACAGAATAGAATATGCAGTTTATGCTATTATTCTTCTAAATTCCAAGACTACAGAAGCGTTTTTAAAATCAATTACGTTTTCTGATGCTAAGAGAGTTTTTACCAAAGACCTTTTAATGCGTTTAGATTTATTAAATCTTGCTAAGTTAATTTCACGGAATGAAATTGAAGAGCAAATTGTTTTCTTAAACGACAAGTATAGTTTGGATATTAACCTATCACAATGGGACAGTTTTATTAATGAAATGACACCTAAGAAAGAAAAACAATTGACAATATTCGGATGAAAACAAAGCACGAAGGCATAATCGAGTAGACTGCCCCACCAGCCAACGCTGATGGGGAGAGCCTCTCACTATTTATCCCGCCTTTAAGCGGGACCACTGTATCCTTCGACTTCGCTCAGGATAAACCAAGCGGTTCTCGTATACAGCGGTTCGTTAATGAGCAGTATTCTCGCTCTTTTCACCGAAAACACCTTTGTTTTAATTTAAGATAAGGATGGTATACTTTTAGTGAATAAAAGTGGCTCCTTTTCGTGAACATTAACAAAAACGATGCTGCATAAAATTGATTTGAAAATTTGTAAAATAGAAAAGATTGATTTACATTTGTTCTCATAAGAGAATAATTCTCATTAAGGAAAAATTCAATGAAGGTATTGATAGAAGATATAAGAAATAAATTTTCAGAAAAAGGATTAAAAATAACTCCTCAACGAGTTGTTATACTTGAAGCTATTTATAAATTAAACAATCATCCTACAACTGATAATATTATAGAATATATTCGAGAATCGCATCCAAATATTGCAACTGGGACAGTCTATAAGGTATTAGAAACGTTAGTTGAGAATGATTTAATTAGAAAAGTAAAAACAGATAAAGATATAATGAGATATGATGGTATAGTTGAAAACCATCACCATTTATATTGTTCAGAATGCGACTTAATTGAAGATTATTCGGACGAGGAATTAGATAAGTGAAACATTCAAAATAATTTCCCCCAAATCTAAGG
>MENF01000031.1 GCA_001769035.1 Bacteroidetes bacterium GWA2_32_17 | reverse complement strand
GATGCTATTGCTAAAGCTGCAAAAGATAAAGCTGATGCAGAGGCAAAAGCTAAATTAGAAGCAGATGCAAAAGCCAAAGCTGATGCTGAGGCAAAAGCCAAAGCCGATGCTATTGCTAAAGCTGCAAAAGATAAAGCTGATGCAGATGCTAAAGCTAAATTAGAAGCTGACGCAAAAGCCAAAGCTGATGCGGAGGCAAAAGCCAAAGCCGATGTTATTGCTAAAGCTGCAAAAGATAAAGCCGATGCAGATGCTAAAGCTAAATTAGAAGCTGACGCAAAAGCCAAAGCTGATGCGGAGGCAAAAGCCAAAGCTGATGCGGAGGCAAAGGCAAAAACTGATGCATCAAATCAAGCAAAAGAAGAATCATATAAATTACTTATTACTAAAGCTGATCAGGATTTCTCAGCAAAAAGTTACGAATCAGCTAAATCTAATTACCAAAAAGCTCTGAATTTGAAGCCAGACGAAACATATCCTAAAGGTAAAATCACCGAAATTGATAATCTGCTTGCTCAAAATAAAAAGAAAGAAGAAGAACAAAAAATAAAAGATAAAAATTATCAGGATGCAATTTCAAAAGCTGATGATTTCTTTAACAAAAAAGATTATTCATCAGCAATTGTAGGTTACAAAACAGCATCAACAATAAAATCTGACGAAAACTATCCAAAGCAGAAAATATTTGAAAGTCAGAATTTATTAAAAGAACAAAATATTACCGAACAACAGCGTTTAGAAGCCGAAAAACAAAAACAAATTGAAGAAGCTAAAAACAGTAATACTAAAAAGTTGGAAGAAATTGACTATACAAATAAGGCAGTAGTTGAAAAATTTCTTTCTGAATTAGCAAGCAAATATCCCGAAGGAGTAACAGAAGAACTATATGAAGATGCAAGCAAAAAAGTTAAAAGAGTAATTGTTAATCAAGATGGTATTGCAAATGAATACCGGGAAGTAACGCATAACTGGGGTGGGGTTTATTTTTTCAGAAATGGACAATCTATTTCAAAGACAATTTTCTATACCGACACTAAAAAATAATTTTCGCTATGCTTTTTAAATTGATGTGGCGAATTATAATTCTTTGTACTTTGATAGATTTAATTTCATGTCAGAATAAACCTGATACAAATATTCAAGATATTAATTCTAAAAATGATTCAGTAATTAATCTAAAATACGCAAAACATTTTGAGATTTTCAAATTAGATTCAGAATACAAAATTAATGTTATAAATCCATGGCAATTTACTAATAATGAGAAATTTTCATATATATTTAGTAAAATACTTTCAACTAATAATCACAAAATAAAATTACCAATTAAAAGAATAGTATGCCTATCAACTTCACATATCGGCTTTCTTTCAAAGTTAAATTTACAAAATAAAATTGTTGGTGTATCGGGTATCAAATTTATTAATGACAGCATTACAAATACGCTCATCAAAGAAAATAAAATTGTTGATGTTGGATACGAACAAAATTTGAATTACGAATTAATACTTTCTTTAAAACCCGATATAATTATTGCATATAATGTTGAAAGTAAAAACGTTGGTTACATAACAAAGCTCGAAGAACTTGGATTAAAAGTGATTTTCGTTGCCGAATATCTCGAAGAAACTCCATTAGCAAAAGCAGAATGGCTCAAGTTTTTTGGAATAATTTTTAATGTACAACAAAGTGCAGATTCTATTTTCAAAAATATTGATGAAGAATATAACAATTTGAAAAATATTGCTCAAACATTTAAAGAAAGACCATCAGTTTTTGCAGGTTTACCATGGAAAGATTCTTGGTATATTGCTGGTGGAAAAAGTAATTTAGCATGTTTATTTAACGATGCCGGCGCTAAATATATTTGGGAAAATGATACCTCAACACAAAGTAGCCCAATAAGTTTAGAAAATGTAATTAACAAAGTATCTGATGCCGACTTTTGGCTAAATTCAGGTACAGCTAATTCGTTAAACGACATATATTTAACAGATTCGAGACTTTCAACATTTAAAGCTTTTAAATCGAAAAAGATTTATAATAACAATGCGAAAATTAATTCTTTTGGTGGAATTGATTATTGGGAATCGGGCATTGTTAATCCTCAAATTGCTTTAAAGGACATTATAAAAATTATTCATCCACAGTCGTTTTCCAATTACAAAACTTATTATTATAAAAAACTTGAGTAATGGCAAAATTAACAAAGCATTATAATTTTTTTATAATAACTATACTAATTATTATTATTTTAGTATTATCAATAATTGATATACTTAACGGTAGTGTTAAAATTTCTTTTAATGATGCTATTAATCTTTTAATTAATAAATCAGATAACAATAGTCTAAATACAATTTTTTTTGACATCAGAATTCCACGAATTATTACAGCAATACTTTCTGGAATTGCACTATCAATAAGTGGTTTGCTTATGCAAACGCTTTTTCGTAATCCATTAGCTGGACCTTATGTTCTTGGAATTAGTTCTGGTGCCGGATTAGGAGTGGCACTTTCAGTAATGGGATTTTCTGCATTCGGCTTAAATTTTATTGAAGTAGCCGGAAGTGGTGGTTCAATTTTGGCAGCATGTTTAGGTTCGGGTTTTTTTATGTTTTTAATATTTGTTATTTCATTAAAAATAAAAGATGTAATGACATTATTAGTTGCCGGAATGTTATTAGGTTCTGCTGCAAGCGCAATAATAAATTTATTTCAATTTGTTAGTTCCGAACAATCATTAAAGCTATTTGTTATATGGACTATGGGAAGTTTGAGTAACACAACCTGGCAACAATTGGCTTTAATGTCGTGTACAATTTTAATTGGGGTTTTAATTTCAATTTTTATTGCTTATCCCCTTAATGTATGGCTTTTAGGCGACGACAACGCAAAATCATCAGGAATTAATATTAACAAAATTCGCAATCTTTTGTTTATTTCTGCAACATTGCTTGCAGGAAGCGTAACTGCTTTTTGCGGACCACTTGCATTTATTGGCATTGCAGCACCTCATATTGCTCGACTAATTTTTAAAACATCAAACCATAAACTTTTAATTCCATTAAGTGCTATTATTGGAGTTATTATGCTATTAATTGCAGATATACTAACTCAATTGCCGTTTACAAACTTTTTAATACCTATAAATACAACAACATCTTTGCTTGGAGTACCTATAGTATTGTGGATTGTGTT
Source organism: Bacteroidetes bacterium GWA2_32_17 (assembly GCA_001769035.1). Classification (GTDB taxonomy): domain Bacteria; phylum Bacteroidota; class Bacteroidia; order Bacteroidales; family GWA2-32-17; genus GWA2-32-17. Next base: position 22,826 of record MENF01000031.1, on the reverse strand, counting down.
AAAAGGAAAAAAAATGTGGATATGACAAATAAAATGTTCAAAAATGTTCAAAAAGTTCATTGTTCTACGTTCATTGTTCACTGCCCACTGCTGACTGTGGACTGTGGACTGTGGACTGTGGACTGTGGACTGTTCACTGCCGACTGTTCATTGTTCTATATTTTTGGTTTGGGCTTTAGAATTTGGAATTTTGAACTTGGAATTTGAAATTTGATGCTTTAGAATTGATTATTGAAGATTGACTTATGGAAAATATTGTGACTACAAAAGAACTAATTACAGGTTATTATAACAATGGCAAATTTAGTGCTATACCTCAATACCAAATAAATATTGCAGCTAAAGAAGGCGAACTAATTGCTTTAATTGGTTCAAATGGAAATGGAAAAACAACTTTATTAAAAACACTTGCAGGTCTCCAAAAATATAAATCGGGCGAAATTAATATTTTTGGAAATTCACCTAAAACAGCAAATAAATTAGATTTTGCAAAAGTTTTATCTATTGCCACTACTGAACTATTAAAAATTGCATATACTTCTGTTTATGAATTTGTTATGCTTGGCAGATATCCATATTCCAATTTCTTCGGAAAAATAAAAAATGACGATATAGAAATTGTAAACATGGCTTTAAATGAAACTGGAATAATTCATAAAAAAGACGAACTATTAAATCGTTTGAGCGATGGCGAAAGGCAACGTGCGGTTATTGCACGAACACTTTCACAAAACACAAACGTTATTTTACTTGATGAGCCAACAGCATTTTTAGATATTAAAAACAAATTCGAAATTTTTAATCTTTTAAAAACGCTTACTTTAAAATTTAATAAAACTATAATTTTTTCAACACACGATATTAATACTGCTATTCATATTGCAGATAAAATATGGCTTCTAAAAACAAATTGTATTATTAATAAAATTCCTGAACAAATAATTTTTGACGACGATTTGGCTAATGAATTTAATTCAGATTATTTGCAAATAGATAAAAATTCCGGCAATTTAAATTTTATTAACAAATCATCAGCTTTTATTGGATTAGAAGGCAATTCAAAAATACAAACTTTAACTAAAAATGCTTTCAATAGAATTGGTTTTGAAATTTCGAGTAACAAAAACATAACTTTAAACGTTATAATCGAAGAAAAAGGCAATTCTTTTATTTGGAAGTTAAATGATAAAAACGAAATCTTCATTTTTAATCAATTAGAAGAATTACTTTTACATTTAAAATTTTATAAACTTAAAAACTAATGCCATGTTAAAAAAAATTGCGTCGTATTCGTTAGTTGCAATGGTAATTGCCTTTACAGTTCTTGGACTATTAGCTATATGGGATGTAATTGAAGTTCAAGATGCTATAAGAAAAATATTGTTATCGCTATTTGTTATTTTTGTTGCATCGGTAGTTGTATTGTTTATTTTTGGAGTTGTTATAAGAGACGATAAATCGAGTAAATAAATTAAGGATTTAGGATTTACGATTAAGGATTTGGGATTTTTGAATAATTAATTAATGAAAACAATTTGTATTCTTATTTCTTTTGTTTTAACAAATTATTTATATTCATACTCCCAAAGCGATACACTATTAAATAAAAAAAAACTTTATTGGTTTTCCGGAATATCTGTTGTTACTTATTCTGGCACAATGTTATTGCTAAACCAAGCTTGGTATAAAAATTATTCTCATTCTAATTTTCACTTTTTTGATGATAGTGGCGAATGGTTACAAATGGATAAAATTGGTCATTCTTTTTCGTCGTATTATTTGAGCAGTATTATAACAAATGGTTTTAGATGGACTAATTTAAATCAAAAAAAATCTGTGATTTTTGGAAGTGGAATTGCATTTTTAACAATGTCGGGTATCGAAATATTTGATGGGTTTTCTTCAAAATGGGGAGCTTCGCTAACTGATGTTACAACCAATTTAGGTGGTAGTATATTATACGCCGGACAGGAATTAGCTTTTAAAAAGCAAATTTGCTGTTTAAAATTTTCGTATCATCCAACCGGTTGGTCAAATTACAGACCCGATGCACTTGGAAACAACGATTTTGAAAGCATTATAAAAGATTACAACGGTCAAACTTATTGGTTATCATGTAACTTAAAAGATATTACAGCCATTAAAAAAATTCCAGGTTGGTTAAATATTGCATTCGGTTATAGTGGTGAAGCTATGATAGAAGGAATAGACCACTCGAAAGGCCAAGAATTTTTACCGAGCAATTTTACATATATTCGTTACCGCCAGTATTATTTTTCGTTAGATGCCGATTTAACAAAAATAAAAACAAAGAGTAAAATATTAAAAACAATTTTTAAAGCTGTAAACTTCTTAAAAGTTCCTTTTCCTGCAATAGTATTGGAAAATAAACATTTGGGAGTGAAAGGGGTTTATTTTTAAAGAATTAAATACCAAGTTTCAAATACCAAATACCAAGTGAGTTTGTGTGTTAGACCTAGAACTTTGAGCTTGGAATTTGAAACTTGGAGCTTTATTTTACAACCATCATCTTCTTTGTTCCCACACTACCTTTTTTTGTTTGCAACTGGTAAAAATAAGTGCCCGCAGGTAGTTGAGCATTATCAATCAGTATATCTTTATAAGGTATTGTCAACTTTGTAACGCTTAACTTCGGCACCTTGCATATTATACAAAATTAGCTCACCATCCTTTTCGTTTTTAGGTAATTGGTATTATCACATTCTATCTCGCCAATACTTCCATTAAATGGTAAATTTGAAATAACCTAATCATTTTGTCCTGTTAGGAACTTAATATTTATAGAAATATATCGCCACTATCTAATTGTCCCTTTAGGGACAAAATATTGAATTATAATTAAATATAATGTACCTAAAGGCACATAAATTTTTAATATTTTCACATTTCTATAAATATCCAATGTCTAAAGACATCTTTGAAATAACTATGTTATTTTGTAACAATTACTAAGAATAATTCAATTTGAAATTATTTTGCTTGAACAGTTTTCTCAACTTCATTAATTGTTATTGGAATTCTTTTATTTCCTAAAATGCGATTTCCTGTTTCAGTTACAATTATATCGTCTTCTAAACGAATACCACCAAAGTTGCGATATTGATTAACTTTATCAAAATTAATAAAGTTAGAATTTATTCTTTCTTCTTGCCATTTATCAATTAATGCAGGAATAAAATAAATGCCGGGTTCAACGGTTAAAACAAATCCCGTTTGAAGTTTGCGGGCTAATCTTAAATATGCAGTACCAAACTGCTCGCTACGTTTCAATTTGTTATCGTAACCTACAAAATTTTCACCTAAATCTTCCATGTCGTGAACATCAAGTCCCATCATGTGACCTAGCCCATGAGGAAAAAATAAAGCATGGGCACCAGCGGCAACGGCTTCTTTAGTGTCGCCTTTCATTAATTCTAAATTTTTTAAACCTTCGGCAACAATAGTTGCAGCTAAATTATGAATTTCGCGATATTCAATTCCGGGTTTAATGGCTTCAATAGCAGCATTATTTGTGTCGAGTACAATCTGATAAATTTCTTTTTGTTGTTGCGAAAATTTTCCACCAACCGCTGCAACCCTTGTATTATCGGTAGCATAGCCCATTTCCGATTCGAACCCTGCATCGCAAATAACTAAATTGCCTTTTGTTAATTTATTCCCATGGTAATGGTTATGAAGTGTTTCGCCATGTTTTGATAATATTACAGGAAAAGAAACGGTTCCGCCATTTGATAATGCTATTCCTTCAATAAAACCTGCTATTTCGCGTTCGTAAATCCCTTCCCGAGCCATTTTCATAAATGTTGTGTGCATTTTATATCCAACATTTTGTATTTCATCAAGATGTTTAATTTCATATTCGTCTTTAATAGAACGCATTGCAACAACCGCTTTTATCAATTCAACTGATGCTTTATCATTTAATGATGCTGCTGGAATAACTAAAAGTTTTTCGAGTATTAGCTTATTTTCAGCTCTGTATGGAGGTAAAAAGTGAATTGTACGTTTTCTCTTTGTTGCATCTGTAATAATATCAGATAACATTGCAAATGGATATGTTTCATTAACTGCAACTTTTTGCCCAAGTTCTTTTATCGAAGGTTGTGGACCCATCCATATAATATCATCAATATCAACGTCATTGCCAAAAATAACATCTTTACCATTATCAATATCTATTATTCCTGCTAATCCTGGCATTGATAATCCAAAGTAATACAGGAAGTTACTATCTTGTCTGTACCTGTATGTGTTAGCTGGGTAACTCATAGGCGACTCGTTATTACCTAAAAAAATTACTATTCCGCTTTTTAAAAGGGCTCTTAACTTATTCCTTCTATCTTGATACACAACACTATTGAACATAACTTTTTGTTTTTTTATTTATTTCAAACCTAATATTTTTTTTTGTTTTTTCAAAAAATATTTATTAATATGAATTTATTAAATAAAACTGCGAAATTTCATTTAGTCTTACACAAAACAATTCTTACTATATTTGCAAAAAAAAATAATAAATAACAAAAATGATTAATAAAAAAATAGTTGTTGGAATAAGCCATGGAGATATTAATGGTATTGGCTACGAAGTTATTATAAAATGTTTATACGATGCAAAAATAAATGAAATATGCATACCAATTGTTTATGGTTCATCAAAAGTTGCTTCGTATCATCGTAAGGCATTGAATATCGAAAATTTTAGTTTTAATTTAATTCGTAATGCTAGAGATGCCAATCCAAAACGTGCAAATATTATTAATTGTACTAACGAAGAAGTAAAAGTAGAACCAGGAAAATCAACGTTAGAAGGCGGTAAAGCAGCATTTGATGCCTTACAACGTGCTGTATCCGATTTACAAAAAGGCGAAATAGATGTTTTAGTTACTGCTCCAATTAATAAACAAAATATACAATCAAAAAATTTTAATTTTGTAGGGCATACCGAATATCTTCAGCAAAAATTTGAAAGCGAACAGATATTAATGTTTATGGTAAGCGAATCATTGCGAATAGGGGTTGTAACCGGGCATATTCCATTATCGAAAGTGCCTGAACATATTAAATCTAAAAAAATTCTTCAAAAATTAAGAATAATGAATAGTTCGTTGCTCGAAGATTTTGGTATTAGTGGACCTAAAATTGCTGTTTTGGCATTAAATCCACATTCGGGCGATGGAGGTTTAATAGGAAACGAAGAAATTAACGAAATTATACCTGCAATTAAAATGGCACGCGATGAAAAAATAATGGCTTTAGGACCTTATTCTGCCGATGGTTTTTTTGGTTCGGGAAACTTTACAAAATTTGATGCTATTCTTGCAATGTATCACGACCAGGGGCTAATCCCTTTTAAAGCATTAACTTTTGAAGATGGCATTAATTTTACCGCTGGCTTGCCCATTGTTCGCACTTCGCCTGCACATGGCACAGCTTACGATATTGCCGATAAAAATATTGCATCTCCTAATTCGTTTCGTAAAGCGATTTATCTGGCATGCGATATTTTTAAGAAACGTGCAGAATATAAGCAATTATCATCGAATCCGCTTGAAATATCCATTACTAAATAAAGACACACAAGGAAATGATTATATTAGCGGTTGAGGTTAAGTGATGAGATTGAAAAAGATTGAGAAGACAAGATTGAAGAACGTCTTCATCAATCCTATCAATCTTCTTCAATCTACATCAATCTGAAAAATATAATATATCAGTGTAAATCAGCGTCTAACAAAAATATAAACAGATGAAATACATGATAAAACTAATGTTTAATTGGTAAACCCTAAATCTAAAATCCTTAATCTTAAATCGTAATTCCTAAATCTTAATTTATGTACGAATATTTAACTGGTAAAATCTCCGAACTAACTCCTGCTTATGCAGTTGTAGAAAACAATGGAATTGGCTATATTGTAAATATTTCGTTAAACACTTATTCGAAACTTAACAGTAATAATACATGCACGCTTTTCCTTCATCACGTTGTTAGGGAAGATGCAGAGTTGTTTTTTGGCTTTTTTTCGAAGCAGGAAAGAGAAATTTTTCGTCAATTAATTTCGGTTAGCGGTGTTGGTCCTAATACAGCTCGAATGATGCTTTCATCTTTAAGCTCCGAAGAAATTCAAAAAGCTATTATGAGCGGTAATGTAATTCAATTAAAAAGTATTAAGGGAATTGGACAAAAAACTGCTGAAAGAATAATCGTCGATTTGCGTGATAAAATAGCTAAAGTTGAAGGAGTTGGAGAAAATTTTGGCATATCACACAATACAATCCGACAAGAAGCGTTATCTGCACTATTAATGTTAGGATTTCAAAGAAATAATACTGAAAAAACTATTGATAAGCTGCTTTTACAAAACTCAGCATTATCTGCCGAAGAAATTGTTAAATTAGCTTTAAAACAACTTTAAATATTTGTTTAGATTTTGAAGAGTTTTGTTATAAATATAGCTTTTTTTACTGCACTTTTATCGGTTTTACCATTTATGATGATGAAACCAATAATAAAGACGTTAACTCCTTCAAATTTATTAGTTGCTCCACCCGATACAGGTAAAAATGACTCAACTTTAAATTTACCATATCCGTTTAACGACCATGGGAATAATTCTGGCTCTAATCAGGGTTACGAATCAGGAATGTATTTGCATAAACCCGAAAACATTACTACTAATATTGAATACGATGGCGAAAATCATGAGTATCAAATAAATGAAAATATTGGAACTTTAAAATACCGTACACCCGAATCTATGTCGTTTGAAGATTATCAGAAAGAAGATTTTAATAGTGCAATAAAAAATTATTGGCGACAGCGTTTTCAAAGCGAAAATTTTCAGCATCAATCTAGTTTAGTTCCACAAATTAAAGTTCCAGGCGATGTTTTTAACACAATTTTTGGAAGTAGTACCATAGATATTAAACCACAAGGCTCTGCTACACTTACCTTTGGTTTAAAAACTGACCGTACCGATAATATGGCACTTCCCGAAAAACAACGAAGAACAACAACCTTCGATTTTAAAGAAGAAATTCAAATGAATGTAACTGGTCAGATAGGCGATAAACTAAAGCTTAGTACAAGTTACAACACCGAAGCATCGTTCGAGTTTGAAAATAAAATGAAACTCGCTTACGAAGGAAAAGACGACGAAATTATTAGATTAATTGAAGCTGGTAACGTAAGTTTGCCTTTAACAGGCTCTCTAATTAATGGTAGTTATAGTTTATTTGGAATTAAAACCGAATTACAATTTGGAAAATTAACCGTTACAAATATTTTTTCGCAACAAAAAGGAAAATCACAGGTTGTTGAAGTGCAGGGCGGTGCTCAGGTTAGCCCATTTGAAGTTTATGCCGACCAGTACGAAGCAAACCGACACTTCTTTTTAGGTCAATATTTTTATGATAATTATGATAATTTTTTATCTAATTTGCCTATTGTTAGCTCGGGCATTAACATTAACAAAATTGAGGTTTGGGTTACTAACAAAAGCGGAAATTATACCGATGCACGTAATGTTGTTGCTTTTACAGATTTAGGAGAAGGAAATCTTACTATTTATAATACTACTTGGGTTTTACCAACTCCGGGCTATCCTTACCCATTTCCAAGCGATTCTATTAATAGTTTAAACCATGTTGAAGTTGATTATTCAGGCATTCGCACACTTTCAAATGTAAGTAATTTATTAAATAACAATTTTGTTCCCGGTACTGATTATAACTCAACTGAATCAATGCGAATGTTAAGTCCTTCGGAATATACATTAAATACTACACTTGGTTATATTTCTCTTAACTCTGCTTTAAATTCCGATGAAGTATTGGCTATTGCATACGAATATACTGTTGGCGGAAAAACTTTTAAAGTAGGCGAATTTTCAAATACCATTCCTTCGCCTAATGCTCTTATTCTTAAATTGATAAAAGGAACTTCGCTAACTCCCAAAAGTCCTTTCTGGAATTTAATGATGAAGAACATTTATTCAATTGGTGCTTATCAGGTTAATAGCGAGGATTTTAAGCTCGATGTTATGTATCAGAACGACAAAACAGGAACTGCTATTAACTTTGTCCCAGTTGGCGAAATTGACCGTAAACCATTAATCGAAGTTTTAAATCTTGATAAATTAAATTCTAATCTCGACCCTTATCCCGATGCACGTTTCGATTTTATTGATAGAATAACTATTAATGCTTCAAACGGAAGAGTTATATTTCCTGTAAAAGAACCATTTGGAGTTTATTTATATAATAAAATGGTAGCTTCCGACCAAAATTTAGCAACTCTTGCAGATCAGTATGCATATTTCGAATTATATGATTCAACACAAAGTAAAGCAAGGCAAGCTGCCGAAAAAAATAAATTTTTTATGAAAGGAAGCTACAAATCAGCTTCGGGTTCCGATATTGCCTTAAATGCAATGAATATTCCGCAAGGTTCGGTTAAGGTTTCAGCGGGTGGTGTTATTTTAACTGAAAATCAGGATTATACTGTTGATTATACATTAGGAAGAGTTAAAATTATTAATCAGGGACTTTTACAATCGGGTACTCCAATTAAAATATCACTCGAAAGTCAATCGCTGTTTAATATTCAAAGCAAAACATTGATGGGAATGCATTTGAATTATCAGGTTAATAAAGATTTTAATATTGGTACTACAATTTTAAATTTAACCGAACGACCTTTAACACAGAAAGTTAATATTGGCGATGAACCTATTTCAAATACTATTTGGGGACTCGATGGAACTTACCGTAACGAATCGCGGCTTTTAACAAAACTTGTTGATAAACTACCTTTTCTCGAAACAAAAGCACCATCAACTTTTATGGTAACAGGTGAATTTGCACAATTAATTCCAGGTCATAGCAAAGCAATTTCTAAAGACGGAACTTCTTATATTGATGATTTTGAGGGAAGTAAATCTTCAATTGATTTGCGTTCACCAAATTCATGGGTGCTGGCAAGTACTCCTCAAGGTCAAAATGGAATGTTTCCCGAAGGAAATTTAGTAGGAGACATTAAATTTGGTTTTAACAGAGCTAAAACAGCATGGTACACTGTTGACCCATCTATTTTTTATAGAAATAATACATCAATTACACCTCCTAATTTGGAAAATGATTTAATCAACCATTTTACCCGACAAGTTTACGAAAAAGAAATTTGGCCTAATAAACAACAACCTAACGGATATCCCGGTGATGCCACAATTTTTAATTTAGTTTATTACCCTGATGAAAAAGGCCCTTATAATTACGATTATCTTAATATTAACTCTGATGGCATACTTTTAAATCCCGACAAACGCTGGGGCGGTATTATGCGAAAAATTGAAAGTAACGATTTTGAAGCTGCCAATATCGAATTTATAGAGTTTTGGCTCATGGACCCATTTGTTTATGACACTGATTCGAATAGTACAGGAGGTAATTTGTATTTTAATATTGGCGATATTTCCGAAGATGTTTTACGCGATGGCAGAAAATCGTTTGAAGATGGATTCCCTAAAGATGAAAATATAACTTTAGTTGATACTACTGTATGGGGAAGAGTTCCAGTAATTCAATCTATTATTAGTGCTTTTGATAATCAGGATATTAATTCGCGAAAATATCAGGATGTTGGTTTAGATGGTTTATCTGATGACGATGAAAATTCATTTTATTCTAATTCTAATCCGTATAGTACATTTAGTTACATTGATTCTTTAGCTATTAAATATGGTACTAATTCTACAACTTATTTAAACGCTTTAAAAGACCCGTCAAATGACGATTATCATTATTGCCGTGGAACTGATTATGATAACTTAAGTCTTGGTATATTAGACCGATATAAAAATTTTAACGGAATGGAAGCTAATAGTTTGCCAACAGAACTTTCGCCCGAAGAATATCCAACTGCCTCTACTACAATACCTAACACCGAGGATATTAACCATGATAATACTTTAAGCGAATTTGAAAATTATTATCAGTATAAAGTTCTATTGCACCCTAACAATATGCAAATTGGACAAAATTATATTGTTGATGAGGTTACCGGGCAAAATAAAAATGGCGATAAAGTAAAATGGTTTCAATTTAAAATTCCTTTGTATAAACCCGACTCAACAATTGGTTCAATTGCTGACTTTAAATCTATTCGGTTTATGAGAATTTTTTTACGTGGATTTAATGAACTTGTTGTGTTGCGATTTGCAAAACTTGATTTAGTAAGAGATGAATGGAGGAAATATAACAATGCACTTCTTGCAGGTGGTATCGGTCAATCGGGTGGGTACGATGAAACCGCTTTCGATATTTCGGCAGTAAACATTGAAGAAAATGGCTCAAAAACCCCTGTAAATTATGTTTTACCTCCTGGTGTTAATAGAGTTATAGACCCAACAAACCCGCAATTGCGTGAGCTTAACGAACAAGCTATGGTATTAAAAGTGTGCGAATTAAATGATGGCGATGCCCGTGCAGCTTACAAAAATGTTACTCTTGATGTTCGTCAGTATAAACGTTTGCAAATGTTTGTTCATGCTGAAGCTATGACCGGACAATCTATATCAAGTAATGATGTTTGTGCTTTTATCAGAATTGGTTCCGATTATCAAAATAATTATTATGAATACGAAATTCCATTAGCTCTTACTACTGCAGGTTCTTATAACAACGATGACGAAGAAGCCCGAAAAATTGTTTGGCCCGAATCAAATATGTTCGATTTTGCATTCGAAGAGTTGCAATCTGTAAAACAACAAAGAAACAATGCAATGCGAGCAGGTGGTAGTACCACAACTCTTACAACTCCATATCCAGTTGATTATAACTCTCACAAAATAACAGTTGTTGGTAATCCAAATATAAGTAATGTTAGAACTGTAATGATTGGAATTCGAAATCGTTCAAAAAACAATAATAATTTACCAGATGATGGATTGGCAAAATGTGCAGAAATTTGGGTAAACGAATTACGATTAACAAATTTTGATGAAAAAGGCGGTTGGGCAGCAAACGTAAGAATGTCGGCAAAGTTAGCCGATTTTGGAACAGTTACTCTTTCGGGAGCTACGAGCACACCTGGCTTTGGAAGCATAGAAAAGAAAGTTAGTGAACGAAGTAAAGAGCAGGTTTTACAATACGATTTAGCATCGAATTTTGAGTTAGGAAAATTTTTACCCGAAAAAATAAAACTTAGTATTCCAATGTTTATAGGATATTCCGAAGGAATTAAAAACCCTCAGTATAATCCCTTAGACCCCGACATACCACTTAAAGTTTCGTTAAAAAATTTAGAGTCGCAACACGATAAAGATTCGTTGCGTCATATTGTTCAGGATTACACACGTCGTAAAAGTTTAAATTTTACCAATGTTAAATTAAATACTACAAATAATAAACCTGCACCATGGGATGTATCAAATTTTGCAGTAAGTTATTCATTTAGCGAACAATATTCGAGAAATATTTCAACAGTTTATAACAGACAAAAAATGTTACGCGGAGCATTAACTTATAACTTTAATTCTCAACCAAAAAACGTTGCTCCTTTTAAAAACAGTAAGTTTCTTAGTAAACCGGTTTTTAAATTAATTAAAGATTTTAATTTTTACTTTATGCCATCGCAGTTTTCGTTTATGACTGATGTTGACAGGGTTTACAGCGAAGAACAATTAAGAAATATTGAAAGTATAAACTATATCATTAAACCCTCATATACAAAAGATTTTCAATGGAATAGAATATACGATATGAAGTTTGACCTTACTAAATCGCTTAAATTCGATTTTTCAGCAAACAATATAGCTAAAATTGATGAGCCGGTTCAGTATGGTCAAAGAGTTGATAAGGATTATAAACAGGAATACCAGCACTGGAAAGATTCAGTCTGGGACAATGTTCAGAATTTCGGAAGAACAACCAACTATCGCCACAATTTTAATTTGAATTACACTATTCCTATTAATAAATTTCCGTTACTTAACTGGTTAAGTGCTTCTGCCCGATATGGCGGAACTTATGAGTGGGTTGCTTCGCCACGATTTTTATCTGATTCAATTCAACTTGGTAACACTATAAAAAATAGCAATACCAAACAAATTAACGGTCAAGCTAACATGTTGTCTTTGTATAATAAAGTACCTGTATTACAACGCATTAACCAAAAGTATGGAAAAGGCAAAAAGCCAAAAAAGAAAGAAAAAGAAACTGTAACTTTCCCAAAACAAGGCGACCCTCCTGTACATTATAATTTTAAAGCAAATATTCCAAGGGCAATTTCGCATAAGCTTGCCACACCTGATGTTACTGTTAAATTAACCGATTCTACAGGAAAAGAAATTACTGCAGTTGTGAAAGTTATTACAGATAACAGAGTTGTAGTAACAACCGACAAAGACTATAAATTTGTAACTGTTGTTATTACAGGACAACGCGAAAAAGTTGATAATATTTTTATTATTGCACTCGAACAAACCGCCCGGCTGCTAATGTGTGTAAAAAATATTAATGTTACATATTCCGAAAGCAAAGGAACAGTCCTTCCCGGATATTTGCCACAAACACAATTCATTGGGATGGAAAATTATCATAATACAGGATGGGCACCGGGATTAGGTTTTATTGCCGGCATACAGGATACCGCGTTTGGTATTAAAACTGCAGCCGACCATAATTGGTTAACAAAAGACCCTCTGTTAAATGCATCAGCATTATTTAATACAACAAAAACATTAAATTTAAGGGTTACTGTTGAACCTGTTACGGGAATGAGAATTGATGTAACAGCAAACAGAAATACATCCGAAAATATTTCTGAATTTTATCATTATAATGACACAACACAAAAATTTGAAAGATTTGGAAACCAAACAAGTGGTAGCTTTAGCATGACTTATAACACCTTTAACACAACATTTGAAAAATTCGATAAATATTATAATTCTAAAAATTTTGATGATTTTAAAGATTTTAGATTTAGAATTGCAACACGATTTGCAAACAAACGTCTCGAAAGTCAATCTGCCATTGATAATAATTACACTGCATTAATTGACACAACAGGTTTTCCCGATGGCTATGGACCAGTTTCGCAAGATGTATTAATTCCTGCATTTTTAGCTGCATATTCAGGCAGAAGTCCCGACCATATTGCACTTACTTCGTTTCCCGGAATATTAAGCATGAGTCCTAACTGGAGCATTAATTATAACGGATTAACTAATATTAAACTAATAAAAAAATATTTTAGAACACTCACATTTGCACATAGTTATCGTTCAACCTATAGCGTTAATTCGTACAATACAAGTCTCGATTTTGATCAAGACCAATTTAAAAATGATGGTTTTAGCTGGGTTCGTTATACACTTGGAAATTTTGTACCTCAACGCGAAATAAATGGCGTTTCAATTTCTGAGCAATTTAGCCCCTTGTTTAGTTTCGACGGTACTTTAGTTAACAGCGTAATTGCTAAATTTGAAATGAAACGCAGCCGTAACCTTTCCTTTAGTTTATCAAACAATCAGATAACTGAAATGCAATCTAAGGAATTTATTTTTGGAACAGGGTACCGCTTAAAAGACCTTACTTTCCAGATTAATTCAAAAACCTTTAAAAGCGACTTAAACCTTAGAGCCGACTTGTCAATCAGAAATGATTTTACAATAATACGTAAACTTGAAATGGATCAAACTGGTGGGTACAATCAAATTACTGCCGGACAACAATTAATTACAATTAAAATTACTGCCGATTATCAGTTAGGTCCAAGTTTTACCTTACAATTATTCTATGATAGAAATGTACGTAAACCAAAAATATCAACAAGTTTTAATACATATAATTCAAATATTGGAATTAGTATTAGATTTACTTTATCGCAATAAAATGAAAATAATAAAAAAAAACAATAAATTTGCTATTAATAAGTAATACATATAATCAGCCACTAATTAGTGTCTGTCCATAATGTCCGATTTTTTCGTTATGCTTGTTTTGAAAACAGTCATTTACATAAGTAAACTCCTTGGTTTTCAAAACTTCGCAAGCCTCAAACTCGAACATTATGAATCAGACACTGACTATATGGACAGGCACTAATTAACGATAATTCTTATTCTCTGTTTTTTTGTTATTAAAAATTAGTGTAATTTCGTGGCAACTGCTTTTCATTGTTCTGTTTTTTTTGTTATTAAAAATTAGTGTAATTCGTGGCAACTGCTTTTCATTGTTCTGTTTTTTTGTTATTAAAAATTAGTGTAATTCGTGGCAACTGCTTTTCATTATTGGGTTTTTATATAAATTTGCTTAAACAAGATATATAAAATTGAAAAACTGGAAATCAACATATTATCTTATTTTTATTTTGTTTGTAGCATTGTCTTGTGCAAGAACAAAAAACATTACAACTTCAAGAGCTTATCATAATTTAACAGCACATTACAATGCTTATTTTAATGGAAGGGAAGCTTTTAAGCAAGGAAATAAAAAAATATCCAATTCAATTAAAGACGATTTTACGAATATTTTACCGGTATTTCCAATAAGTAATCAAACTGCTGCAAAATCAGCAGCAACCGAAATGCAAACTGCATTAGATAAATCGGCTAAAGTAATTAAATTACACTCAATTACAGCTCGTCCAAAACGTAAAGGAGGTAATTTATCCAAAAAACAAAAAGCATTTTATAATAAAACGGAATATTGCAATTGGATTGACGATAGCTGGTTTTTAACTGGTAAAAGCAAACTTGTAAATAACGATTTATATGGTGCCGAAGAAGCTTTTGAATATATTATAAGAGAATATACCAATGAAGAAATAATGTTCGATGCAAGTATTTGGTTAGCAAGAACATATAACGAAATGAAAAAATACGGCGATTCAAAAACAATATTAGATAGAGTTGAAGGCGAAAAAGAATTCCCAAAACGATTATTTAAAGACCTGACACTTTCTTATGCCGACCTTTATATAAAACAAAAAAAATACGAAGATGCAATACCAAAACTCAAAACAGCTATTACAGTTACCCGCAAAAAGAAAGAAAAAGCCCGTTATTATTTCATACTTGCACAGCTTTATCAGAAATCCCAACAATATTCAAATGCATCTGATGTTTATACACTTGTAACAAAGTGCAATCCCCCTTATGAAATGATTTTTAATGCACAAATTAATCGTGCAATATGTTTCGATATGGGCTCAGGAAATGCCGACCAAATCAGAAAACAATTAACAAAAATGATTAAAGATGATAAAAATATTGATTACCGCGACCAAATTTATTACGCAATAGGAAATTTGTACCAAAAAGAGAATAAAATTGACATGGCATTAGAAAACTATAAGCTGTCTGCGTCAACCAGTGTTAGTAATTCACAACAAAGAGCACTTTCGTTTCTGTCTATTGCCGATATTTATTTTGTAAAGCAAAAATATATTTTATCACAAAATTATTACGATTCTACAATGGCATTTCTCGACCCAAAATATTCCGATTACAATGCTGTTGAAGCAAAATCTAAAAACCTTACCGAACTTGTAAAAAGTCTTTTAACAATTCAAGACGAAGACAGCTTACAAAAAATTGCCACAATGAACGAAAAAGACCGTAACAAGTTTATTGATAATTTAATACAAGAGGTGATAAAAGAAGAGGAAAGAAAGAAACAGGAAGAACAACAACAACAAATAAATTCAATGCTCTTTCAACAAAACCAGCAAAACCAAAATTTGAATCCAAACGCAAGCGGAAAGTGGTACTTTTATAACCCTGCTACACTTAGCTTTGGTATGTCGGAATTTAAAAAGAAGTGGGGAAACAGAAAACTCGAAGACGATTGGCGCCGTAAAAATAAAGCAATAATTAATTTAACTCCAACCGAAGAAAATGATACAGTTTCCGACTTATCATCTAAACCTGCTATTACCGACCCTAAAAATCGCGAGTTCTATCTTCAAAATATACCACTTACCGATTCTCTTCTTCTTGTTTCGAATAAGAAAATTGAAGATGCGTATTTTAATTCAGGCGAAACCTATTTAAACAAATTGAAAAATTTGCCAATGGCTATTGCTCAATTTGAAACATTAAACACAAGATTTCCAAAAACAAAGTACAAATTATTGTCGTACTATTATTTATATAAAATGAATATTGAATTAAATAATGATGCTCAGGCAAATAAATATAAAAATCTTATCTTAACCGAGTTTCCCGAAAGTAATTACGCTCATATACTTTCTAATCCAAATTATTTGAAAGAATTGCACGAAAGAAAAGAAAAAGTAAATGAATTATACAGTATGGCATATCAGGAATTTACAAATAAAAATTATTTGAATGTTTTTAGTTATTGTAAAGTTGCCGATTCGCTATATTCAAATAATCATATCGTTGCAAAGTTCGATTTGCTAAAAGCTTTATCAACCGGTGGAACTGGCGATGTTAATGGTTTAAAAAATTCTTTAAGTGATATTATAACACACTATCCGGGTACTGAAGAAAAAAATACTGCCGAAAATATTCTTGCTTATGTTTCAAAAGGCGATTACTCTTATCTGGCAAACAAAACTATTGAAAACAATAAAACAGATTCTGTTCCAAAAAACAATGAGCAAAATATTGTAGAAAATAAAACCGAAATAGTTGATGAATTATATAAAATTGATGAAACCGACAAACAGTATTTTGTTATATTATTAGATAAAAATGCCGATATTTATCGGTTAAAATACAATTTGTTTGGTTATAATATTGATTATTTCAGTATGTTTAATTTCGAAATTTCAACCGGAACATGGAACGAAAGATATCAGTTAATTAAAGTAAGTCCATTTTCTTCAAAAAATGATGCAGTAAAATATTATAAATCTGTGAATAAACATAAAGATGTTGTTTTTAAATTGATAGATGAACGACAATATCAGTTTTTTGTAATTTCAGAAAAAAACATAGAAGCATTGCAAACCAACAAAGATATTGACAGATATCAAAAGTTTTTTACAAAAAAATACCTCGAAAAATAAATGACAGATAAAAATTAAAGGTTGAAAATATGATAATTTTTAATACTAATAAAAACAAAATTAATTAAACCACAATAGGCACATATACTAAAAACGGGATAAAATTGTACGTTTAGTAATCAGTTATAGGTGTTCAGTAATCGGTGTGTTCTAACTGATTACCGATTACTGTTTACTGATTACCATTTGAAAAATGTATAAATTTAAGCCATTCAAAGTATATGTGTCTATGTGGTAAAAAATTAAAGATGAAAATAAAAATAACAAAAAAATATATAACTGAATTAACTTATAAAGTAATTGGTTGTGCTATTGAGGTTCATAAACAACTTGGTCCTGGCTTGTTAAAAAGTGTATACGAAAAATACTTTATCAGAGAATTGGCTTTAAATGGTTTAAAATACAATCAGCAATTATGGGTTCCATTGGAATATAAAGGATTGGAATTAGATACTGAATTACGTTTGGATGTACTAGTGTCTAACTGCATAAATAATCTATATTATTAAAACATATAACACTTAACAAAAAATGATAAATTTTTAAGTATGAACACGAATATAAAATATGACTTAGAAGACAGATTGATTGAGTTCTCGTTGCTTATTATTGATATTGTTGAAAAACTGCCGAATACGCGTGCAGGAAATCATATTGGAGGGCAGCTTATACGTTGCGGAACATCACTCGCGTTTAATTATGGTGAAGCGCAGGTTGCTGAGTCACGTGATGATTTCATTCATAAGATGAAAATATGTCTAAAGGAATTGAAAGAAACGCTTATTGCTTTAAAAATAATTAGCAGAAAACCACTTGTTAATGACATAACAAAAGTTGATAAAGCAATAACTGAATGTAAAGAGTTGATTTCAATTTTTGTAAAAAGCATAGAAACTGCACGTAAAAACAAATCAGGGAAAAACACTTAGTCATTTCTTGTTTTATGTTATTTATTTTTAATATAGATTATTAAAACATATAACACTTAACAAAAAATGATAAATTTTTAAGTATGAACACGAATATAAAATATGACTTAGAAGACAGATTGATTGAGTTCTCGTTGCTTATTATTGATATTGTTGAAAAACTGCCGAATACGCGTGCAGGAAATCATATTGGAGGGCAGCTTATACGTTGCGGAACATCACTCGCGTTTAATTATGGTGAAGCGCAGGTTGCTGAGTCACGTGATGATTTCATTCATAAGATGAAAATATGTCTAAAGGAATTGAAAGAAACGCTTATTGCTTTAAAAATAATTAGCAGAAAACCACTTGTTAATGACATAACAAAAGTTGATAAAGCAATAACTGAATGTAAAGAGTTGATTTCAATTTTTGTAAAAAGCATAGAAACTGCACGTAAAAACAAATCAGGGAAAAACACTTAGTCATTTCTTGTTTTATGTTATTTATTTTTAATATAGATTATTAAAACATATAACACTTAACAAAAAATGATAAATTTTTAAGTATGAACACGAATATAAAATATGAATTAGAAGACAGATTGATTGAGTTCTTGTTACGTAAAAACAAATCAAGGAAAAACACTTAGTCATTTCTTGTTTTATGTTTTATGTTATTTATTTTTAATATAGATTATTAAAACATATTACACTTAACAAAAAATGATAAATTTTTTAAGTATGAACACGAATATAAAAGATAAATTAGAAGACAGATTGATTGAGTTCTCGTTGCGTAAAAACAAATCAGGGAAAAACACTTAGTCATTTCTTGTTTTATGTTATATGTTAAATGTTTTATGTTATATGTTAAATGTTTTATGTTATATGTTAAATGTTTTATGTTATATGTTAAATGTTTTATGTTATATGTTAAATGTTTTATGTTATTTATTTTTAATATAGATTACTATTGCAAGTTAACACTATTTGAAGATATTTTATGTGTTGAATTAAAATCAATAGATGGATTACTTCCAATACATGATGCTATTTTATTGACCTACATGAAAATGTTAAAGAAACCTAAAGGTGTATTAATAAATTTTAATTGTGTTAACATATTTAAAGAAGGGCAAAAAACTCTAGTTAATGAACTATTTGCCTTATTACCAAATGAATAAAAGGATAAATTTCTACAATTAATTCACATGACAGATAAAACAATAAAAGCCAATTTACTTTGGACTGATGACGAAATTGATTTGCTTCGTCCTTATATAATTTTTTTAGAAGAAAAAGGTTATTCGGTAAAAACTGCAAATAATGGCGATGATGCTATTTTGTTAGTTAAATCTGAGAATTTCGATTTAATACTACTCGACGAAAATATGCCCGGATTAAGCGGTTTGCAAGTTTTAGACGAAATAAAAAAAATAGACCCAATAGTTCCAGTAATAATGGTTACTAAAAGCGAAGAGGAAAATATTATGGAACAGGCAATTGGCTCTAAAATAGCCGATTATTTAATTAAACCCGTTAATCCTAATCAGGTTTTATTAGCGATTAAGAAAAATATTGATAATAAGCGGCTTATATCTGAAAATATAACACATAAATATCAAATCCAATTTAATAAATTAACACAGGAAATTTCGTTTGCAAGTAGTTTTGAAGATTGGAAAAACGTATATAAAACTCTTGTCTATTGGGAGTTAGAGTTAGATAAAAATAACGACCACGCATTAGATGAGATTTTAAAAATGCAGAAAAATGAAGCAAATGCTTCGTTTACAAAGTTTATTAAAAACAATTATTTAAAATGGTTTGAACAAAAAAATCAAAACAAACCACTTTTATCACCAGGTATTTTTAAGCAAAAAGTTTATCCTCTTCTCGACGAGGGCAAGCAGGTTTTTGTGATTCTTGTAGATAACTTAAGGTTAGACCATTGGAAAGTTATTGAAGAAAAAATTCATGCTCTTTTTAATGTTACCGACGACGATATTTTTTGCTCAATTTTACCAACAAGCACTCAATATTCTCGAAATGCAATGTTTGCAGGATTAATGCCTTCCGAAATTGACAAACATTTTCCCGATATTTGGCTAAACGACGATGAAGAAGGTGGTAAAAATATGCACGAAGAAGAACTGCTTAAAAAACAACATTCTCGCATGGGACGCACAGAATCAATATTTTACGCTAAAATTTTAAACAATTTTCAAGGTAAGCAATTAATAGAAACATTTCACAACATTAAAAATCATAAATTAGGCGTTGTAGTTTTTAATTTTGTTGATATTCTTTCACATTCCCGAACCGAATCAAATTTGATTCGCGAACTTGCCGAGGACGAGTCGGCGTTTCGTTCGTTAGCAATTTCATGGTTCGAACATAGTCCTTTATTCGAATTATTACAATTGCTATCAGAAAATAATATATCCGTTGTTCTAACAACCGACCACGGTTCTGTAAAAATTGATAAACCTGTTAAAGTAATTGGCGACCGCGAAACTACTGTCAATTTACGATATAAACAAGGCAGAAATCTGAATTATCAGCAACGCGAGGTTTTCGAAATTACCGACCCTGCAAAAGCATATTTACCAAAATCCACTTTAAGTTCTACATACATTTTTGCTTGTAGTAACGATTTTTTTGCTTATCCAAATAATTTTAATTATTACGTAAAATATTATAAAAATACTTTTCAGCACGGTGGCGTAAGTCTCGAAGAAATGTTGATACCAGTTGTTACATTAAGTCCAAAAAAATGATTTCGTTTAAAGTAAAATCATTAGAAGAGTTAAATGAAGCTGCTGCTTGGGTATTGCAAAATATCGGGAACAATAAAATTGTTGCTTTTTATACCGAAATGGGAGCAGGTAAAACTACATTAATTAAAGAAATTTGTAAGCAATTAAATTGTATGTCAAATGTTACAAGCCCTACATATACTATTGTAAATGAATACAATACATTTGAAAATAATTCTATATTCCATTTCGATTTTTACAGATTATCGTCAACTAAAGAAATAATTGACATTGGTTTCGAAGAATATATAAATAGTGAAAATTATTGTTTCATAGAGTGGCCAGAGCTTGCCGAAGCATTACTCCCTATAAATTGTCAAAAAATTAATATAAAAGTTGACGAAAAACAAAACCGCTTATTAACTTTGTACGTATAAATTAAATAAAGTTTGTTTATAAAATTGTGTTTTTTTGAATTTAATTTTTTAGTTTCGGGTTTATAGTTTCGGGTTTTTGGCTAACTACAAACCAAAAACCATAAACTAAAAACAAATTAACCAAAGACAGATATTACAGAAAAACACTAAACAAAAAAATATTTTCTAATTTTATTAATTTACAATTATGTTAAACTCCAAACCCGATACAAAAAATTCGGTACAATCAGACACAAAATTAATTCCAATGGAAGAAATGCTTGCTGTTAAAAACAAGCATAAAAAATTTATTATAGGCATTCCTTTAGAAGAAGAAAGAAACGAGAACAGAGTTGGCTTAACTCCGATTACTGTTGAACTACTAATCAATAATGGACACGAAATAATTGTACAATCAAATGCCGGTAATGCTGCAAATTTCAGCGATAATAATTACAGCGAATCAGGAGCTCGTATTGTAAATACTAAAGAAGAGGTTTTTAGAAGCGATATTTTACTTAAAGTTGCTCCGCTTTCCGATGCCGAAATTGGACTTACAAAAAATAACCAATTAATTATTTCTACTTTAAATATTGCAACACAAAATGCAGAATATATTCGTCGTTTAACCAAAAAGAAACTTAGTTGTTTGGGTTTCGAATTTCTTAAAGATGATAACGACTGCTATCCTATTGTTCGTTCAATGAGCGAAATAGCAGGAAGTTCTTCGATTTTAACGGCTGCCGAATATTTAAGTAATGTGCATAATGGTAAAGGCGAAATGCTCGGTGGTATTACAGGAGTTAATCCATCAGAAGTTGTTATTTTAGGTGCCGGAACCGCTGGTGAATTTGCTGCCCGTACAGCATTAGGACTTGGTGCTATTGTAAAAGTTTTTGACACTTCTACATGGCGGTTAAAACGCTTGCAAAATAACCTTGGAAAAAATATTTATACTTCTGTGCTTCATCAAATTGTGCTCGTAAATGCTTTAAAATCAGCCGATGTAGTAATTGGTGCTATTAGAATTATTGAAAAAACTTCAAATTATTTTGTTAGCGAAGATATGGTTAAATTAATGAAAAAAGGAAGTGTAATTATTGATATTAGCATTGACCAAGGTGGTTGTATCGAAACTTCAAGACTTACTACTCACTCAAATCCTGTATTTGTAAAGCATGGTGTTGTCCATTATTGTGTTCCAAATATCCCTTCGCGTGTTGCACGTACAGCTTCTTATGCTTTAAGTAATATTTTTGCTCCATTAATTCTCGAAATGGGTAAAGCTGGCTCAATTAATAATTTTGCGAAACAAAATATTGGTTTCAGGCACGGTTTGTATGTTTTTAACGGAACACTTACAAATCAATATATTGGCAAACGATTTTCGCTCCCAGCCCAAGATATTAATTTATTGATGGGGGCATTTTAATTAGTGTCTGTCCATAATGTCCGATTTTTGCGTTATGCCCCAGTACGTTTCGCTACGGGTCATTCCGTCATTGTTTGTGAGGACACAAACAATGGCAGTGAGGTTTTCAAAACTTCGAATGCCTTGAACTCGAACATTATGAATCAGACACTGGCTTTATAGACAGACACTAATTAGTGTCCGTCCATAAAGTCAAAGATTTTCAAAAATGAAAGCCCAAAACCTCAAGACTCAAGTCTCAAAT
>MENF01000030.1 GCA_001769035.1 Bacteroidetes bacterium GWA2_32_17 | reverse complement strand
AAATGAAAAAAAACATTCTCATATCAATTCTTCTTCTACAGGTTTTAGCTGTTACTTCACAACAATGGATACCGGATCCAAATAAGAAGTTTGCATTATGGATGGGTGGAAATGGCTATGGAAATTCTCTTTATGCAATAAATGATACTTTATATTTAGGTGGAGCCTTCTTAAAAATTGGTTCAGTCAATGCTTTAAATATTGTTCGTTATTATAATGGCAACTGGTATCCTTTAAAAGGAGGAGTAAATGGTAGTCCAAATTCTTTTCTTTTTAATAACGGAAATTTATATATTAGTGGAGGTTTTGGTTGGGCAGACAACAAGCCCGGAACTATGGGAATTGCCCGCTGGGATGGAAATGACTGGTGGCCTGTAGGAACAAATAGTAATTGTGCCGGATGTTATGGGACTATTGAAAAATATGATAATAAAATTTTTTTTAGCGGCTCTAATATGCTTGGCTTAGCTTGGGGAGTTATTGCATGGGATGGTACAAACTGGGTAAACAGGTGTAATTTACCTCAAATTCAATTATTAAAAGGTTTTTCAACTGATTTACTGGCAGGTAGTAGTCCAATAGGTATTTTTTTAAAATATGAAGGAGATACAAGCTGGTCTTCTCAACCTTATGGAGGAATATATGGAGGACCACGCAAAGCTGAAATGGATACAGTTAATAATTTACTTTATCTCGGTGGCGATTTTAATTGGGTAAATATTAATAACAACCCTATAGAATCTAATAATATTGCCATGTACGATGGATTTGAATGGCATTCTATGGGAATAAATACACCTTTGGCATGGAGTATGAAAATGTATAATGGTTATTTATATGTAGGTACAGATAGTATCTTAAATGACAACACAGTAATAAATCATATAGGAAGGTGGGACTGGAATGATGAACAATGGCATCCTTTAGGAATTGGATTAAACAATTGGGCTAATGCAATGGAAGAATTTCACGACACTTTATTTGTTACAGGTGGTTTTACTACAGCCGGTGGCGATTCAGCTTATGGTTTAGCCCGCTGGTATATGCCCGATACCAATTGTGCTTTTTTACAACCAACAATACACACATTAGCTTTGCAGGATACTTTTTATCTCGATACCGGCAGTGTAAATGTAGAGTTTTTTAATAACAATGCTTATGCTAATAATTGGCAATGGAACTTTGGCGACAGCGGAACCGGAAACACGCAAAACCCAACCCACACTTACACTAACGACAGCACATACACAATTACCATTACAGTAACCGAAGATGGTTGCACAAAAACTGATACGGCAATAATATGGGTTTTAAATGGAACCGGGTTGCAGGAATACACAAAAGAAAAACTGAATTTTAAACTTTATCCCAACCCTACAAATGGTGATTTTACAATAGAATGTACTTTACCACAAAACAAAAAGGGAAAAATAACAGCTTACAGAACCACTGGCTCACAATTAGGCGAACATGCTTTAGAATCAGGTTTTAATAAATTTATTATGCCTGCAGGCAATTGGAAAGATAGTGTTATTTTGGTAGGGGTTTATATTGAGGGCAGGCAGGTGATGGTGGAGAAGGTTGTAAAGAAATAAAAAATGTCAGATGTAAGAAGTCAAATGTATGATGTCAAATGTTTATATCCGTTAATATACATTTGCCATGAAACATCTTACATCTTACATAAAAAAATGTATTATTGTAAAAAATTGAATATTGACGATTGATTATTTATTATTTTGGAAAAGGTGTTGTGAATGGGAGTGAAAGGTTTGTGAAGATAGAATAATAATCGTGGGTAAGCTCCCTTTAGGGAATAAAAGGGTGCGGGTGAGCCTGAGGAAAATAATCTTGCTAATCATTTAATCAAATAAATCAGTGGTTCAGACAATTATGAAAAAAACAATCTTTACTTTTTACTTTTCACTTTTTACTTTTGTCATGCTGAGCGTAGTCGAAGCATCTGCTCAGGTATGGAAACCTTTATCTCCTTTGTTATATGCAACAAGTGAACCAGCAGAGGTTTATACTTTAAAAGTTTATAATAATAAGCTACTAATTTACGGAAACATAATGAGAATTGGCAATTATATGTTACCACAACCACAATTTGGTTCTTGGGGAAGACCTTTAACCTGGGATGGTATTGTATATGATTCAATTCCAGGGTTAGGTAATTTTTATGGTGTTATTTACAGTTTTGCTGAATTTAATAATAAACTATATTGTGGGGGTAATTTTAATAAAATTAACAATGATATTGGTGTTGGCAATATTCCGAACACAAAATACATTGCCCGTTTTGACGGTACAAATATGGAAGCCCTGTCAAACATTACACCCAGTAATGACGTTAAGATTTTGAAAACTAAAAATTATTTGTATGTTGCAGGTTATTTTTACTTTTTAGGAAGTACTGTTTATGGACCTGTTGCCGGATATAACGGAACAAATTATTCTCATTTGGGAGTTGGTGTACAAGGAACTAATCCTGCTGTTTATGCAATGACAGAATATAATAACGAAATAATTATTAGTGGAGGTATTGATTGGGTCGGTGGTCTTTATACAAATGGTATTGCTGCCTGGAGTGGAACAGTTTGGCATAAATTAAAAGACGAATATTTGGTTACACCTAATAACATGGTTGTTGATACTATTAATAATTTTCTTTACGTAAGCAGTCAGGAATATGGTACCGATACCACAAGCGGGTTAAAAAGATGGGATGGTTATAATTGGGATGATTTACATATTCCTGATACAAATTCCTATCCATTTAAACTTTGCATGTATCATAAAGAACTTTTTGCGTCATTATTGGTTGTAGAATTAAATCAGGACACAATATTATTACGTTATGATGGTGTAAGCTGGTACAATATTATTGGTTTAAATTCTGATGTAAGAGATATGTGTGTTTATAATGATGACTTATATATTGCAGGATATTTTAATATGGCTGGTGCAGACAGTGTAAATGGCATAGTTGCTTTACATGTTGAGCCACCAACCGGCTGTAACTGGCTTATTCCACGTGTGTTTGCAAACAGTGATACTTTTTATTTGGGTGGTGGTAATGCCAACGTGCAACTTTACAACAATAATGCGTATGCACAAAGTTGGCAATGGAATTTCGGAGATTCCGGTACAGATAATGTAAAAGACCCGATACACTCGTACACGATTGCAGGAAACTATACTGCAATCGTTACCGTTACAGATAGCGGTTGTGTGAAAACTGCACAAAAAACAATAACAATCTTAAACGGAAACGGTTTAGAAGAATACACAAAAGAAAAACTTAATTTTAAAGTTTATCCTAACCCAACAACTGGCAATATTACCGTTGAATGCACTATCCCAGGCAAAGACAAATCCGAATTACGTGCATTCAGTTCTTATGGCTCGTTACAGGAAGCATACTCCCTGCAACCCGGTTATAATAAGGTAGAAATACCTGCAGGCAAGTGGGACAGCGGCGTTTCCATAGTAGGTTTATATGTTAATGGCAAACAGATACTGGCAGAGAAGGTTGTGAAGAATTGAATATTTACGTTTTATTATTTATTATTTTGAGTACTTTGTTGTTAATGAAAGTGAGAAAATTGTAAAAATGTCAGAACCACAGATTTCAATATGATTAATATGATTTACTATGATAAATGTCAGACACATAATACCAATTGTTATAATATTCTGGTATATTAATCAAGGTAAACCTTTAATCAAAATAAATCAGTGGTTCAGACAGTTATTTTCGTTTTAATTATTTTTAATTTTTTATTATCTATTGTTTTATGTTTAATTGTCCTTGAACTGTGATTTTAATGATTTACATGCTCGTAATCCTCGTTACAAACGAGGACGATAGTAATTTATTTTAAGAATAATACGCCACCACCGTAAATCTTTTATGATTTTTTTCGCCAACTACAAACAT
Source organism: Bacteroidetes bacterium GWA2_32_17 (assembly GCA_001769035.1). Lineage (GTDB taxonomy): Bacteria > Bacteroidota > Bacteroidia > Bacteroidales > GWA2-32-17 > GWA2-32-17. The sequence continues at coordinate 7,506 of MENF01000030.1, read as the reverse complement.
TTCACCAACTTTAACCCATGCATGAGCTTCGAGTAAATTGTTATTTTTACAAACTCCGAAGTAAATTGTACTTTCAATATTTCTTTTTTTAAGTATTTTTTTTGCTGTAATTGCTTGCTCTAAACATTTGTTTCGCCACAACGAATATTTTGCTGCCCGTTTAACTGCTAAACGTATTGGATTTATTGTTTCGCTCCTGAAATTGTTAATTGTTTTTGCTTCGGAATTTAAAGTTCCGATTTTTTTCGAATAATTATTAAACGAAGTAAAAATAAGAGAAATTCTTACAATAAATGAAGTGAAGTAAGCTTCAAAAAAGAGTTTTTTTTCGTTTTTTGAAATCGAAAATATTTTAAAGAAGTTGTAACTCATTTTACCCGAAATCATTTTTAATAAACACTATTCAAATTAATTTCATAATCATTAATGTTAAAAACCTAATCTTAACTCCCTCTCCTTTGGAGAGGGTCAGGGGTGAGGTTTTTCAAATTTCACCAATCATCCTTGTTCGCTTATAACGACAAGTTTTTTTTCGCTCATTTCTTTTAAAAACGCTGAAACTTCTTTACAGCATGTTTCTTCGGAAACGTCAAATTCTTTTAATAATTTTTCGATCAATTCGTTTAAATTGTGAGGTGTTTCTAACAAATCCCAAATTCTTGAAGCAACCGGGTTTAACGCAAAATATTTACCGCTTTCGGGGTGCATCATTACTATTTCGTTGTCCATTCTGCTCGAAAGGAGTTCTTTTTTTCTAACGTATTTTTTGTCCATTGTTATATGTTTACTGTTCAAAAATGTTCATTGTTCTATGTTTATTGTTCTTTACGAAATACGAATTATACGAATGTACAAATAAAATATTGTTTCATTGTTCTATGTTCATTGTTCACTGCCTACTGCTCTCTGCACATTGTTATCTGTTTCTTGTTCTATGTTTTTATAAGTAAATCTAAAGATAACCGAATTTTTTCATACTATCTTTTTGTTCTTTAATTATTTTTTTTATCTGGTTTTCAGACAATATTTCTTTGTAATATCCACTTTTACCAACATTAAAAAATTTTTTACAAGATGATGGTTTTTCTTTGAATCCTGTTTTTTTTTCTAACAGTTTCATTTTATCGAAACTGCTGTTTTTTATAGCTGAGTTGAGCTTATTGTTATCTGTTTTAATTTTAAGAAACTTTAGAATTTTTTTAAATTCTTTTTGGGGATTTAACAGCATATCTTCGTATCTGATAACTAAAACAGGAAAATCGTTTTGTTCGGTCCAGCTTTTAACATGTAAATCCCATGAGAGTATTTTTTGTCTAACCTGCTGGTTAAATTTTTTTTTACTTGCTGCAATACTAAAATTTTTATCGCATAATCTGTTAGTTGATTTATCTATTGTGCAAGCCAAATGGTTGGCAAACGAAATAGTTACATCTAAAGGGTTGCGAATAAAATAAATGGCTGCTTTTGTTGATTTAACAGGGAACATGTTTTCTCCTGAATCTAAAGGTAAATACGCATCGTGAGTTTTAAAAAACGCAAAATCATCGAAATTTTCAGCCCATTTTGTAAAAGCGAAATTTCTTAGCTCATCACATTCATTTTCGGTATATTCCGAAATATCTAAACCTGTATTATCTTCGATAATATGTTTACTGCTAAAAATTGAACCAATTTGCAAGTTGTTAATATCTACTGTTTCTTTAGTTTTATTTAAATAATTTGACAAAAACACTCTGCACCAAGTGTTGCCCGATTTTGGATAAGATGCCAGCCAAACTATATTCTTTTTCATGTGTTTATTTTTTAGTTAAGCTTCATTATTAATTATTTATACTTTTCATTAGTTTAGAGTTTTTAAAAAACCCGAAACCCGAAACTTCAAACTTCAAACTTTTTTTATAATTTTATTAATCATTGAACTAAGTTCATTAATTGTATTAACATCTTTTGGTCTTAAAATCTTATAACATTTTGCCGAATTAAGAAAAAGAGTAAGCAATTTAAAATGTTCATTCGAATATAATTCTTTAATCATTTTGGCTCTAAAAATGTGATTTCGGACAATATTAAATTTTTCTACTCCTTTAATTTCAATTATCTCAACTTTGTTTTGAACATTGTTTTCTATCACAAATATAGCATAAGGATTTAATATGCCTGAATAAAAATCGGTATTTGTGTTATAACGAAATTTATTAACATCTTTTCTGATTAATGGTAATTTGTTATTCGATATTTTTAGCATATCTAAACTATCCTGCCATAATTTTACCGAAGGAAATGACGAATAAATTATTGGTGCTGCATTTTGTTCCGAAATAACAGTAATATCGTCTGAAATGAATTTATACTTGTATTTCTTATTTAATGCAATTGCAATGGTTGATTTCCCAATGCCAGAATTTCCTGCAAACAAAACGCCCTTATTTTTGTAAACAATTCCGCTTGTGTGCAATGGTAGTAATCCACGCTGATGAAGAACAATGGCAATTACAGTACTTAAAATAAATGCACGGATATCTCTTTCGTCAGCATTTTTTTCGGGCTGAATTATTACTTTTTCTCCATTGCAAACAAAATAAGTTGCCCATGTGCTGTATTTAATAAGAAATTCGTTTTTAGATATTTGATACCGAAACCCTTCGTGTTCAGCTTTTTTTAGAGTTTTTGGTACATTCCCATAGCATATTGTTACGTTGGATTTTTCTTTTGAAATAACAAATTCGGGGATTTCAATTTCCGACGAAATAATTAAACCAAATGCTGAATATGTGTAGTGTTTTTTCAAGAAATAACAAAATGAAATGTTATTTACCAAACACCTTTTTTAACAAATCAGTCGTTCTGGATAAAGGGTCTTTTCTTATTTTCAATTCTTCTTTTGCAACCATTAAAAATAATCCATCTATTGCTTTGCCAGTAACATATTGAGCCAAATCAGGATTTATTTTCTTTACTAAAGGTAATTTGTTATAAAGTTTAATCGTTTCTGACCAATATTTTGTTGCTCCAACTTTATCTAAAGATGTTTTTATGCTTGGTTTAAATTTGTTGTTTAATTCAGATGATGATGTTTTTTTTAAATAACTTGTTGCAGCATTATCCTGACCTTTAACAATGTTAATTGCATCTGTAATTGTTAAACTTGTAATTGCATTTATAAATATTGGCTTAGCTTCTTTACCAGCATCTTCGGCTGCTCTATTAATTGAAAGAATAACTTTATCTACATTTTTGCCAAAACCTGCAGAGCGAAGTTTTGTTTCAACAGTTTTAAATTCAGGAGGAAATGGAATTTTTATTTCAGGATTTTTTAGATAACCGTCTTTAATTGCTATTAAATTAACAGCGTTTCCGGTTCCTTTACTTAAACCTTCTTTAATTGCATCTGCAGCTTCTTTTTGTGTAAAACTGCCTCCTGTAACGTTGTTTAATAAATTTTGTGCATCGTTTAAAGTTTGTGCATTTACATTAATTGAATTTATTGAAATTGATAAACTCAATAAAACTAAGAATGTTTTCATTTTATTTTTTTAGCAAATTTATACTAAAAAATTCGTGACTCAACAAAAGTGCCAAAATATTTTAAATTTCATTTAATTATTTGATATTTAAAATAACTTTGCAAACATGAAATTATATGAAAACATATCGCTAAAGCATTATAACACATTTGGAATAGAAGCTATAGCCCAAAATTTCATCGAAATAACAAATTATAGCGATTTAATAGAAATTTTTAAATCTCATATTTTACAGAATAAAAATTTTTTTATACTAGGTGGAGGGTCAAATGTTTTAATTACTGATGATTATAATGGAGTAGTTTTGCACCCAACTTTCAAAGGAATTGAAATAAAAGAAAAAACAGATGTCGTTGTTTTGTTAAAAGTATATGCTGGTGAAGTTTGGGATGATTTTGTGGATTTTTGTGTAAAAAACAATTTCGGTGGAATAGAAAATCTTTCATTTATCCCAGGCAATTGCGGAGCTGCACCTGTACAAAATATTGGTGCTTTTGGTGTCGAAATTAAAGATTGTATTGAAAGTGTTGAAATATTTAATTTGCTGACAGGTAAATTTATAACTCTATCAAATCCGGAATGTAATTTTGGTTACCGAACAAGTGTTTTTAAAAATGAATATAAGAAAAATTGGTTAATTGTTTCAACAACGTACAAATTACCGAAGGTTAGTCATAATTATAAAACACATTATGGAAATTTAAACGATGAGCTAAAAAAATATGAGGATATTAACTTGCAATCAATTAGACAATCAGTAATAAATATCAGAACAAGCAAACTTCCAAATCCTAAAGAAATAGGGAATGCCGGAAGTTTTTTTAAGAATCCTATTGTTACAACCGAAAAGGCATCTGAATTAAAAAATAAATATCAGGATGCACCTGTTTATCCAATTTCTGATACTGAAAAAAAATTAGCTGCTGGGTGGTTAATCGAAAAAAGTGGATGGAAAGGTTTTAAAAATGGAAATGTTGGAGTTCATTCAAAGCAAGCTTTAGTTCTTGTAAATTACGGAAATGCAAAAGGAAATGAAATAATTGATTTGTCGGAAAAAATTAAAGAAAGTGTTTTTGAAAAGTTTGGAGTTAAATTGGAAACAGAAGTGAATTTATTGTAGATAATTATAACAAAAGGGACAAGATTGGGAAGACAAGATTGGGAAGACAAGATTGGGAAGACAAGATTGGGAAGACAAGATTGAGAAGATTGTGAAGACAAGATTGATAGGATTGATTATATTTGAGGTTGAGATTGAGGTTAAGGTTAAGGTTGAGGAGATTGAAAAGGCAAGATTGAGAAGATTGTGAAGACAAGATTGATAGGATTGATTATATTTGAGGTTAAGGTTAAGGTTGAGGTTGAGGAGATTGAAAAGGCAAGATTGAGAAGATTGTGAAGACAAGATTGAAAGGATTGAAAGGATTGAAAGGATTGAAAAAACAAGATTGAATAGATTGAGAAGACAAGATTGAAGAACGTCTTCATCAATCCTATCAATCTTCTTCAATCTACATCAATCTGAAAATATAAAAAATTGAGGAACAATAAATTAATAAACTATAAACAGATGAAACATTAACGAATAAAAAGATACACAAGGGAATGATTATAAATTAAAAAGTTTCGGGTTTAAAGTTTCAAGTTTCGGGTTTTTAACAACTCTAAACTAATAAACTAAAAACTCTAAACTAAAAACCAATTGTTACACATCCTGACAGGTTACGAAGTTCCTGTCAGGTTGTGTATTTAAAAAATATAAGTTATTAATAATGAAACAATTTTTTAAAAATAATGCTGACAATATCTTATTAATCTGTATTTTAATAATTGCTTTTATATTAAGGGCTTATCGGTTATCTTCAATTCCCTTTATGCACGATGAATTTAGTGCATTATTACGAACTCAATATAATAGCTTTAACGAATTAATTGAAAAAGGAGTAATGATAGATGGGCACCCTCCATTAATTCAAGTATTTTTATTCTATTGGGTAAAAATTTTCGGATTTTCGGAAGCGTGGCTTAAACTTCCATTTATTGTTTCGGGCATTGTAGCTGTTTATTTGGCTTACAAAATTGCTACAGACTGGTTTGGAAAAACTCCTGCGGTTGCTATTGCTTCACTTCTTGCTTATTTGCAATATCCGATTTTTTACAGCCAAATAATTCGTCCATACTCTAGCGGATTATTTCTTATTTTGCTATTTGTTTATTTTTGGAATAAAGTAATTTTTTATTCTGACAAGAAGCGGTATTTTAATTTAATCGGATTTGTAATTTCTGGCTCACTTTGTACTTACAATCATCATTTTACATTACTACAAGTTGCAATAATTGGAATAACAGGCATCTTTTATGTAAAAAGAAAAGATTTGTTTTTTTATTTGGGAGCTGGAGTAGCTATATTTCTTTTATACTTGCCCAATATAAGTATTTTTAAAGCCCAATTAGAAATGAAAGGAATAGGAGGTTGGTTGGGTAAACCCGAAAATGATTTTATTTTAGAATATCTTTATTATATAGTTAATTATTCATTGATAACTGCTGTTTCTGTTTTTCTGATTTTTATTGCAGGATTTTTTATAAAACCTTTTTTTATAATTCAAAGAAAAAGTCTTATATGGGTTTCGCTTGCATGGTTTGTGATACCTTTTTTAACAGGATTTTTTTACTCAAAATACGTAAATGCGGTTCTGCAATATTCTGTACTGATTTTTGCATTCCCTTTCCTTTTGTTTGGAATTTTCGGATGGGTGAAATCGAATAATTTTAAGTTTAGAATAATTACAGCTATTTTAATTGCATTTGTCTGTATTTCAACACTTATTTTTGAACGGAAACATTATAAAATATTTTACAATTCGCCTTACGAACAAATTGTAAAAGAAGCTGTTTTTGAAAGCGACAGTCTTATCTCTAACAATTGCCTTGTTGTTTTTAGTATGGCTATTCATGATACTGCTAATACTTCCTCTAAAATTTTTAACTATTATGCTGATAAGTATAAAAAAATAAATGTTATAAATATATATGATGCCGATAAACCCGAAGATTTTAAACCACTTCAACAAACGTTTACAAATTATAAAGGGAACTACATTTATTACGGATATCTTGCTGGTGCTTCTTGCGAAGTATATCCACTTATTCAGCATTATTTCCCCTATATTTGTAAAACAATGAATTATTATGGAGGAAATGCTGTAATATTTTCTAAAAAAACAATATCAAGTGGAAACGATTATATTTACAATTCCGAAAATTCTTTTGAAGGAAAAGTTTCAAACTGGAGCGATTATAATGTTGCATTTCTAATTGACAGCATAGCTTCTAATGGAAAGTTTTCGTATGGTTTTGACAGTGTTTCAGAGTGGGGTCCCAGTTTTTCGGATACTTTGTTAAAAATTGCTAATAAATCAGTTAATTATATTGATATAAGTGTTGATGTTATGCCTTTGGGTAATTTTACTAATGCTCAATTAGTCTCGAGCATTGAGCAAGATAAGTTAAATTTGTTGTGGAGTTCATCTCAATTTAAAAATTTTTTAATGATTTCAGGCAAATGGAATACTGTTGTTCATTCTATTAAACTTCCCGATATTAATTTGAAAAATACTAACCCGCTGCTTAATGTATATATTTGGAACTGTGAAAAACAAAATTTTTTGATTGACAATTTCAAAGTTAGAGTCAGAAAAGGAAATCCAATTTTATATTGGATTGTTAATAAGGAAGTTAAAAATTAGTAAGTAGTCGAACCTTAAAAACCCTCATTGGAAATTAAAGTCATTGTATATTCTAATTGTGTAATTTTTTTTATTTTTCTTTTTTCACCCCTTCGGCAAGCTCAGGGCAGGCACCAAAAAAGAAACAAAAAACCTTCTGCCTTCGTTTGTGTCTTCACAAACGCTTCCAATGGCAATCAGTTTTTAAAATATTTGACACGCATAATTTGTTTGTGAGGACACAAACAAGGGCG
>MENF01000029.1 GCA_001769035.1 Bacteroidetes bacterium GWA2_32_17 | reverse complement strand
GGGAGCTTTTTTTGGAAAAACTTAAATTATTAACAGCTTATGTATAGGGTATAACCCGCAGAACCCAAATTCCAAGAATCCAAGCTCCAAATTTCAAATCCCAAATTCCAAGTTTGGGGCTTGGGATTTGAGACTTGGGGCTTGAGATTTTGTGCTATACCTTATACCTCTATACCTTTTATGTCACGCTTGTGCAGGATAAAATGCAGAAATTTATCCCGTTTGCTGTATAATATTCGACATGTTAATAAAAACATGTTTAATAATATGTTTTTATATGTTGTAGTATATCAATATAATAGAAAAATTATAATGAGTAAGTAAGTGTAAAAAAAATTATAAATATTTTTTATTATTAATTTTAAAAATTCAAAAAAAATGAACAATTTTAAACGATAAAAAAATTAATATTTTAAAAGCGATGAAACATCCTTTATTAAATGAGCAACACGACCTTATCAGACAGTCGGTACGCGACTTTGCTGAAAGAGAGATAAAACCAGTAGCAAAAGAATTAGACGAGAAACAACAGTTTTCTGTTGATATAACTCAAAAGATGGGTGAAATTGGATTGTTTGGGATGATAGTTTCTGAAGAATATGGAGGTCAGGGATTAGATTATTTATCGTATATTATAGCAGTAGAAGAATTAGCACGTGTTGATGGCTCACAGGCTGCAACTATTGCCGCTGGAAATTCATTGGGACTAAACCCAATATTTTATTATGGAACTGAAGAACAAAAGAAAAAATATTTACCGCGATTATGTTCAGGTAAAAATATTTGGGGATTTGGATTAACAGAACCCGAAGCTGGTTCCGATTCGCGTAACTCTAAAACAACAGCCAAACTTGTTAATGGAAGTTGGATAATAAATGGTTCGAAAATATTTATTACTAATGCTTCATCAGAAATAACACTTGGCTCTACTGTTCAGGCAGTTTCTAACGATTCAAACGGAAAAAAAGAATTTTCGGCAATAATTGTCGCAAACGGAACGCCCGGCTTTACTCAAAAAACAATGCACAATAAAATGATGTGGAGAGCATCAAATACTGCCGAACTTTATTTCGACGATTGCAAAGTTCCCGAATCGAACATTTTAGGAAAACGTGGCGATGGCTCAAAAATAATGCTCAGCACATTAGATTGCGGAAGACTTTCTATTGGGGCAATGGGACTTGGCTTGGCACAAGGTGCTTTTGAAGCTGCACTTAAATATTCGCAAGAGAGAGTACAATTTGGTAAACCAATTTGCAAACAACAGGCAATTTCCTTTAAATTAGCTGATATGGCACTCAAAATTGAACTTGCACGTAATTTGTTATATAAAACCTGTTGGTTAAAAGAAAATCATTTACCTTTCGAAAAAGAAGCTGCAATGTCGAAACTTTACTGCTCCGAAGTTGCAAAATTTGTTGCCGACGAGGCAGTTCAAATTCACGGTGGTTATGGTTTAATGAAAGATTATGATGTAGAAAGATTTTATCGCGACCAACGCCTTTTGCAAATTGGCGAAGGAACATCAGAAATTCAGCGAATAGTAATTTCAAGATATATTGGTTGTTAACATTTGTTACAACATCTTACAATTTAACTTTTAAAATTTCTTTATTCCCCTCTCTTAATACTTCTACATCAATAATTTGACCTGCTTTTAATGTATTTAAGCGAGTCATATAATCGTAAATGTTTGTTACCTGTAAGCCATTAATGGCTGTAATAATATCGCCTTTTTTTAGTCCGCCGGCTTCGGCAGGGCTGCCTTTTTTAACACCATCAACTGCCAACCCTTTGTCGCCTGAACCTACTATATCGGGAATAATACCCATACTAACTTTATATCCTCGCGAAGTGCTTTCTTCTTTACTACCGGCTTCTTTAAATGTTAAAGGTTTTGTAGTGTTAGCAACGGCATTTATAATTTTATAAGAAAATTCTAAAAGGTTTACTTCCTGCGGAAAATTAATTTTTTCTACATCATCGAATGGGGTGTGATAATCTTCGTGTAACCCTGAACAGAAAAAGAAAACAGGAATATCGTTTTTATAGAACGAAGCATGGTCAGATGGTCCATAACCTTCGGGTGATTTTGAAACTGTAAATGGTAAGTTAATATCGAAAAGTTTTATAATGCTATCGGTTTCTATTGATGTTCCTGTACCGCCAACAGATAATTTAGGATTTTCGTTTTTCATTCTGCCAAGCATATCAAAATTAAACATTGCTTTTATTGCTTTTAATGGAACTGGTGGCTCTTTCACAAATTGTTTTGAACCAAGTAATCCCATTTCTTCGCCGCTGAATGCCACAAAAATTAATGTGCGTTTAGGTTTTGTGGGTAATTCGGCAAATAATCTTGTTAATTCTAAAATTCCTGCAACTCCCGAAGCATTATCGTCGGCTCCGTTGTGAACAGCAATTGTGTCGGGCATACGCGAGCCGGAATCTTTACCACCCATGCCCAGATGGTCGTAATGTGCACCAATAACAATATACTCATTTTTTAATATAGAATCGCTTCCCTCTATCATTGCAACAACATTATGTGTTGGCGATTTTATTTGAACTAAATCTGTTACACCATAAACACTTGTTTTTAAAACTTTTGAAACAGGGTTCATGTTTTTTGATAATGTCGCTTTTAATTCGCTTAAATTTAGTTTGTTCTCTTTCATTATTTTTTCGGCAGTTTGCCACGAAATATAAATTACAGGAACACCTGCATCGGAAACTGTTTTGTCAAATGTTATTTTAAAAGGTTGGTTTTGTCCAGTTTTTTCACTTATAATTAAAATACCTTTTGCACCTTTATCTTTAGCCAGCAATACTTTAGTTCTGATTTTAGAATACTTATTAAAAACATCTTTTTCTGCATTCTCTGGTTTTCCGTCGAATAATAAAACCCATTTAGCGTTTACATCAATTGATTCATAATCATTCCAAGTTATTGTATCCTGTTTAATGTTATAACCATATCCCACAAAAGCAATGTTTTCTTCAATTGTATCGTTTGATGAAAAAGGTGCAGGAACAAAATCCTCGTTAATTTTTAAAATTTTATCATTTATTTTTAGTATGTTGTTTTTTCCTGCAATAATATCGGTAATAACAGGAAATCGTTGAAAACCATGGTCGAGAATTGGAATTGCTCCATATTCTTTAAATTTTGCTCTGATATAAAATGCCGACAATGAGTCGCCAACAGTTCCGGGTTTTCTGCCTTTTAATGAGTCGGATGCCAGATAACTGATGCTTACCCTTAAATTGTTTTCCGAAATTTGTGCTTTTAATAAAAGAGTTACAAAAAATGCAACCAAAAAGATAAATGATTTTTTCATTGACATATTGTTAAATTGTCATACATTATTTCATTGCTAAATTGTTCATATTCGTTGTTTTAACTTCTCACTTTTTACGTTATCAAGTTATTTGTTATTAAGTTATTGGTGATTAACTTAATAATTATTAACTCAATAACCTATAATTCAACTTTGTCAATTATTGATAAATCTCTAATTATATACACATCATAATCACCAAGATAAGTAAAACCATGTTTTTTATAAAGTTCGGTTGCAATTAAATTGTCTTTATGAACTTCGAGTTTTATTTGCATTTTTTTTTCTTTTGCAAACTTAATACTTTCGTTGCAAAGCAAATGCGAAATGCCTTTATTTTGATATGTTGGTTTTACACAAAAATGGTGTAAATAAATTCTTCTTGTGTCAGTTGTTAACCAAGCTGTTCCAATAATTAGATTTTGTGCAGAATGTTCTAAAATAATTAATTTTCCGCCATTTGCTAAAGTTGAATTTATAACTTGCAAATTATCGTCACGTTGCGAACCACCTAAACCTGTTTCTTTCCACAATAAATTAATTTGTTCGTAATCGTCTGATTTAAAATCCCGAATAATGAAGTGAGCAAAATTATTTTTTTCTGACATAAAGCTGACCTGTTTCATATTTTACAACTTCAATATTTTCGTTTTTATCAATGTACCCTGTTAAGGCAATGGCATCATAAATTTCGTTATCAATTTCGACCTTACCACTTGGGTGAAGAATGGTGGCAGCAATACCTTGTTTGCCAATCATTTGTGATGGCTGCATTTCCACACTTACATATCCGTCGCTAACATTTTGCACAGTTTGCAACGAAAGTTCTCCGAAACGAGTTGTTGTAAATAGTTTTTTACTCAGATAAATTGATAAAAAGAATGAAGCAGTTGCAGATATAACAACAATAGATAAAGATTTGAAAAAAGCAGGAATTCCTTGTCCTTCAAAACTAAAAACAATATTATCAACCATACTTAACGCAAGTCCTACAATAATACAAATAATTCCTAAAATTCCTGTAACTCCAAAACCGGGAATTGCAAAAATTTCGATTAACAAAAGTATAACTCCCGCAACAAAAATTAAAATCTCCCAATTTTCGGCTAACCCTTCCAAATAAAGTGGTGCAAAATATAAGACAGCTCCAAAAAGTGCAGCTGCAAAAGGAAATCCGATTCCAGGTGTTTGAAGTTCAAAGTAAATACCTCCAATAATTAACATTATCAATAATCCATGAATGACAGGATTAATTAAAAAATCAATTATTTTTTCGGTAATAGTCGGTTCATATTTTTCTATTTTATAATTATTTATGCCAGCAAGTTTTAATGCTTCATTAATAGTTTCGGCTTCGCCTTCGCAATATCCATATTTTATTGCTTCGTTTGTAGTAAATGTTATAACTTTACCTGTGTCAATAATTCCCTGAATATAAATTGATTCATCAACCATAGCTTCGGCAATGCGGGGGTCGCGAAACCATTTAATAATTGTGTCGCCATTTTCTATTACAGTAATTTTTCCGTGCGATTCGGCAGTTGAACGCATTGTTGCCCGCATATATGCCTGATATTTATCGGGAGCGGCCTTCCCGTCGCTTGTTACAACTGTTGCTGCACCAATATTTGCTCCCTTTCGCATAAAAATTTTATTGCAGGCAATTGAAATTAATGCACCTGCTGACGCTGCGTTGTTATCAATAAAAACATATACAGGAACAGGAGAGTTAATTATTTTTGTTCTAATCGAATCGGCTACATCAACCAAACCACCGTAAGTATTCATGTGTATAAGAATAATATCGGCTTTTGATTTTTTTGCAAATTCAAATGCTTTTTGAGTTTGTCGCCATGCCGATGGCTCAATTTCTTGTAAAATGTCGAGCTGATAAACTAAAACAGGCTTTTGTAAACTATCAGGATTTTGTTTATTAGAGGCGTTTATATTTGATAAACAAATTGCAATAAATTGAAAGGTAAAAATTAACTTTTTCATTTTAAATTAATAAAAAACGATGTATTAACTACACAGCCACTATGTTATCATTAATATCCACTACGTTCACGAACCAAAGGCATAATAAAACAGTCAAATATTGTCATTCACTACGTATCATTCTTTATCAAACAATTGTTAATTCAGTGTCCATACTTTGTCATTTATGGTCATATAGTTGAATTACTGTCGTATGACCATTGAATAAGTTTTTGTAATTCGTGGCAACAATTTTTGGTCGCTGAGTATTTACTAATAGTCCTTGTTTAAAAGCAAATGCTTTATAAGAGTAAATGTATTGCTATCGCCTTTAGGTAGTTTAAATTTAAAATCTAAAGTTTTATATTCCTTTGCTTTAACAATAATTTCATATTTTTTATCGGCAGGTAATGTTATGAAGTACTCTCCATTTTCATCAGATTCTGTGATATTTGTTTTATCATCGACAATATCTTTTATGATAATATTTGCTTTAAGTGGTTTATTAGTTTCGGCATCTGAAACTTTTCCTTTTAATATAGAAAGTGGCGGACCAGAAACAGAGTTAGCAATTGAAGCAGGGATATTTTTATTTGTACGGAAATAGTATGACATATCAATATTAAAAATATCGTAAGCGCCATAACCACCATCTCTATTGCTCGAAATAAATGCGTTTTTGCGGTCGGTTGCTAAAACAAAATGAATTTCGTTTCGTGTAGTGTTTATCGGGTATCCTAAATTAATTGGTTCCGACCATTTTCCATCATCGCCTAATGCACTCATAAAAATATCGTAGCCACCCATAGTATTATGTCCGTTTGAGCTAAAAAATAAAGTTTTTCCGTCGGGATGAATATAAACGCCAATTTCATCGTAAGGTGTATTAATTGGAAAGCCAAGATTTATAGGTTTGCCCCATTCTCTGCCCTCTTTTTTAACCATATAAATATCACCATGACCGAATCCTTCTTTTTCGCGTTCGCTAACAAAATAAATAGTATTTCCATCGGGAGTAATACATGCCGAACTTTCGAAATAAGTTGAGTTAACATATTTGCCTTCTAAAGCACGGGGCACGTCCCATTCGCCGGTAGGTTTTTTGGTTGAATAATAAATGTCGCCACTTTTTGTAACGTTTTCGGCATTTTTATAAATAAATATTGTGCTGCCATCAGGCGAAATACTCATATTTGCATCATGTGTGTCAGTATTTACTGGAGTTCCAATATTTTTAGCTAATGTCCATTCTTTGGTTGCTTCGTTGTATGTAGAAATATATATGTCATCATAATAATCTTCGGAATAAGGGTCAATTTTTCCACCTGTGTTTTCGGGACGACGTGAAGTAAAAATTATCGTTTTTCCATCGGCAGTAATAGATGGGCAAGCATCAACATGTTTAGTGTTTACATTAGTTCCGAGGTCGGTAATTTTAACATTTACAGGATTTGAAATGTAATTCTTTGCTGTTAAGCATTGTTGAAGTAATACATTAACAAAGTCGCGTTCGTTTTGCTTTGGAGTAAGTTTGCTTTTATATTTATAAAAAATTTCTATAGCTTTATCAAGGTCGCCCATATATTGATAAGCTTTTCCTGATAAAAAATAAGCTTCATTTTTTATAGTTGAATCTTGAATTGCAATTCTTAAGTGCGATAATGCACTATCCATTTTATTTGTTTCGATATAGCATTGACCCATCCTGAAATTTAATTGCGTGTTTTCGGGATAATGTTTAAAAAGTTCGCGGTAAATTCTTAAGGCACCATTATAATCCTCGTCATTATAGCTTAACCATGCCTGAGCCATTTTTAATTTCAAATTTTCTTTTTCGTCATCTTTTTGTGCAACTAGTTGAAAAGAATATGACAAACAAATGATTGTGATTAAACTAAATGTAATAATATGTTTATTCATAATTAATTAATTATAAGGTCTGTCTATAATGTCCGATTTTTTCGTTATGCTTGTTTTGAAAACTTCATTTACAAATGTAAACTCCTTGGTTTTCAAAACTTCGCAAGCATCAAACTAGAACATTATATTTCAGACTCTGATATTAAAGACAGACTCTAATTATTTTTAGGGCTGAAAGATAGTTAATACCAAAATAATAAAAAAATTATTTTATAATTTTTTTATTATATCTCTTTTAAATATTTGAAAAACAGTTTCATACCATCGTGTTTTTTATTATCAAAATTATAATCAATATTAAATTTATAATAATTTCGGATAAATTCGTTTGATAAATTCGGATAATTTGGTGTAATGTTGTTGATATGCTCAATTCCCCACTCAAGTGATTTATTGAATTTGTTGATAAAATTACTGTTTATGTTTAATTTACTGACCCAGCATGCAAAAACAAATGGCAAACCAGTGAAGTTATTCCATTCAGCAGCTAAATCGTACTTGTATTTATAATGAGCAGATAATTCTAAAGCCCTGTCGCCAATTATTACCCCACCTGTATTTTCTTTAATTTTATTTTCGTAACCAATTAATGAATTAAACCATATAAAATCTTTTTTCCAGTATAATTTTGAAAGTACTTTTACTAAATTTATTGAAGTTCGGGACTGGTAGTCGAGGTAAATATTTTTTAATTCTGATAATGGTTTTTGTGAAACTAATAAAACCGATAATACATTTTTGTTTGCTCCAATGCAATAATCGGAAATAATATTAATGTCCGGCATTTTACTTATAGCAGCAGTTGGAACGAGTACTATATCGGCTTCGTTATTTTCGAGTTTTTTAGCACAAACAGATGGAATATCGCGTGAAAGTTTATATTCTGAAGGATTTAAAAAACCCGCATTTTCGATTCCATATATAAAAGGTAACGTGTTAAGATATGAAACAGCGGAAATTCGGAGCATATTGTTTTTTTGCAAAGTTGAAAAAATATATGGCGAATAAAAAATTATTTTAAACCGAATTGCAAAATAAAAAATGATTGTAATCAATACTAAGCGGCTACTAAAAACTATTGCCCCAAACGGGGCAATAAATTTATGGGAAGGCATATAGTACATCATCTGGGACATATAATGGAATTGTAAAGCAAACGAATAGAATTGAGTAAATGAAATACCCGTCAGACCGCTTGGAGCGGTCAGACGGGTTACGGGTAAGCTGTTAACAATTCATTATTATTGAAAAAAAAGTTCCCCCGGTTTTTTATACTTTGTTTGTTAGTATTTTCTCAATAGTTGCAGTTAAAATTCTACATGGGGTATTCAACATTTTACATTTACCCCGTTTGATAAGATTAATAAAACAGGAACAACTACTAAAATTAAATTATCTAACGGGGTGAATTATTTGTCTTTTGTTTAAAAAATGTAGAATATAGAATTTTAAACTGCAAAATGTAGAATGAAAAAATACCACCTAACTCCCCAATAACCCTCCCTCGCATCCTGCGAGTGATGGTTCATCCTGCATTCGAGTTCTCTTATCACACCTGCATTTTAACCACATATTAACAATTGTTAATAACGCTTGTTAATAAAATGTTTATTCTTTTTTTACAACCTTTTTATTTTAATTCCGTAAAAAATTTTGATTTGTGCATTAATTAACATAAAAATAATTTTTATGAAAAATTTATTTTACACCCCAAAACAATTTATTGCAAATTGTAGTAACGTGCAGGTAAATACGTTGAAAAACAAACCCACAGAACCCGCTCGCATCCACCCCTCACCCGCTCGCTCCCGAAGCATATCGGGACTGCGAGTGAGTACCTCTATAATATTATGCACAATAGCGTGTTGCATGCTCTTGCTTTTGCAAACAAATAGTACTTATGGTCAGGGCGGCTGGAAATGGTCAAGCCAGTTAAATCCTGCTTCAGGTAATGATGCT
>MENF01000028.1 GCA_001769035.1 Bacteroidetes bacterium GWA2_32_17 | reverse complement strand
ATCTGTAACTTGCTTATTATTATTATTAAAACCGTTTTTTAAACATTTGTAACCGGTTGTTGTCGTTTGTCATTTATTTGATATAATAAAATTTATAAATATTTTGAATATAAACAATTTTCAATAAATTTTAGAGGGGTTCTAAAAATTGCTTTTTCTTTGTTGGACTTCTCCCGCTTTGGCGGGATTAAAATCCTCATTTACAACAGTAAACTCCGGTTTTAAAATCTTGTCCGCCTCGAAAAATCTAATTTTTAGAACCCCTCTAATGTAGGTTGTTCAGTTAATCTTATTTTTTATAAATAGGAAGTTTTACAACTTTTCCCTTAATTAACTTTTCACGAATTTTTACAAAAATTTCTGAATCAACTTTAGAAAATTCTGATTTTACATAACCCATACCAATTCCAATTTTGAGCATTGGCGACATAGAGCCTGATGTTACATGACCAATTTTATTACCGCTTGCATCGCAAATTTCATATTCGTGGCGAGGAATTCCACGAGCGAGCATTTTAAAACCAACGAGTTTGGTTGGTGTACCATTTTTCTTTTGTTCTAACAATATGTTCTTATCAATAAAATTTTTATTATCGGTGAACTTTGTTATCCAACCCAAACCTGCCTGAATTGGCGAGGTTGTATCGTCAATATCGTTACCATAGAGGCACATTCCCATTTCGAGACGTAAAGTATCGCGGGCAGCTAAACCAATTGGTTTAATATTAAACTCTTTGCCAGCTTCAAAAACTGCGTTCCAGATATGTTCGGTATCTTTATTTGAAAAATAAATTTCGCAGCCACCAGCACCGGTATAACCTGTTGTAGCAAATATTATATCTTTTACTCCTGCAAAGTCTAATTTTTTAAAAGTATAATTTTCCATATCTAAAACGGGAGTAGTTGTAAGTTTTTGCATTGCTTTAAGAGCAAGTGGTCCCTGAACAGCAAGTTGAGATATTTCATCTGAAGCATTATATAACACAGCTCCCATATCGTTTTGCGAATTGAGCCATTTCCAGTCTTTTTCGGTATTAGAAGCATTAACAACGAGCAAATAAGTTTCTGCATTTATGCGATAAACCAAAAGGTCATCAACAATTCCACCTTTACCATTGGGGAAGCAAGAATACTGCACCTTTCCATCAACTAAAACTGAAGCGTCATTTGAAGTAACCTTCTGAATAAAAGCTAAAGATTTTGGTCCTTTTACCCAAATTTCGCCCATGTGCGAAACATCAAATACTCCTACTCCATTTCTTACTGTAAGGTGTTCTTCGATGTCACCTGCATATTTTAAAGGCATATAAAAACCTGCAAAGGATACCATTTTAGCACCTAACTTTTCATGAATGTGCGATAACGCTGTACGTTTTTCCATTTTTTTATTTATTTATTCAACAAAATTAATTTTTATGTTCTTTATAAAGTATGATAAAACACATTATTTGCTTAAAATTTTAAATTCCACTCGTCGGTTTTTCTTACGTCCATCTTCGGTATCGTTAGAGGCAACAGATTGCGAAAAAGCATACCCCTTACTTTCGAGTCGGTTTGCTGCAATTCCTTTTATCACAAGATAATTGGCAACAGCTTTTGCTCTTGCTGAAGATAATTTTGTATTAGTTTCTAACGAACTTTGATTATCGGTGTGTCCCGAAATTTCTATTCTCATATTTGGATTTTCGTTAAGTAAATTATAAACATTTTCTAACTCTGCAATTGATTCTGTTTTAATACTATCACTTGCATAATCGAAAAAAATATTTCTTAATATCGTTTTTGAGCCAACATTCATTTTATTAAGGTTAATGTTTAAAGTAACTTCAGAAAATGCTGCAGATTCGGGAATGTCGAAGTTTTCTGAATGAAACATATAATTTTTAGATTTAACTGTAATCCCATAATTTTTTCCCGATGGAAGTGAAACAAGGTATTCGCCAGTAGAAGAATTTGAAGTAAACATTGCAACTAATTCGTTTTTAGAATTATCAGTAATTTCAATTTCTGATTCAATTGGTAACCCAGAAGCAGAGTCTTTAACAACACCTGTTACAATAGTTAAATTAGTGATTCCCGTTGGTGATTCGGCTTCGGTAAAATCAATAAGATAAATATCTTTTTCGCCTTCACCCTCAGTACGAACTGAAGAAAAATAACCATGCAAACCACTACCCGACATAGTAAAATAAACATCATCGTCGGGAGTATTTATTGGAAAACCGAGATTTTTTGGTTCACTCCAGATGCTATCGGGTTGCAGAACTGTTGAAAAAACATCGTACCCTCCTATTGTTTTATGTCCTTTTGATGAAAAGTACAATGTTTTGTTATCAGGATGAATAAACACACCTTCTTCATCATAAGGTGTATTAACAATATCACTAAGTTTTTCAGCTGCCCCCCATTTTCCATTCTTATCTTTTATTGAATAGTAAATATCACGTCCTGTTTTAATATCTCTATCACTAATAAAGTAAAGAGTATTTCCGTCGGATGAAATGCTTGCAGAAGACTCTTTAAATTTTGAATTAATTGGTGAAGGCAAAGCAAAAGGTTCACTCCATTTATCTCCTTTTAATTTACATAAATAAATATCACCGCCATTTTCGCTTTTATAAATATAAAGTTCTTGTCCGTTGGGAGATAAGCCAACAGTCGCATCGTGGTATTTAGTATTTATTGGAGGTCCAATGTTTTCGGGAGCAGACCAAACTGAGTCAGTTTTTCTGCTAATAAAAATATCTTCGTAAAATTCAAGATCTTCATCATCGCGTTGTCCACCTGTAGTTGTTGAACGACGGGAAGTAAAAATCAAAACTTTTTCATCTGTAGAAATTAACGGACAATAATCGGGGTACTCGGAGTTAATGTTTTTAATGTTTATTATTTTGCCTTTTACAGTAGTATTTACTAATTCGAAACCATTTTTACATTCATCAATTCTTTTATTTGCTTTATTCTCTACTTCAACTTTTTGCATTTCGTTTTTATTAATGTTTTTGTAAATAATAAATTCTTCAATAGCTTCGTCGAAGCGTAAAGAATTCTGTAATGCACATCCTAGTTGAAAATGAATATCGTCTGCTATATTTTTATTTAAGCTAAAAGATTTTTGTAAAAAATCATAAGCTTTATCTTTTTGAATTCCATTTAAATAACAAATTCCAATTTTATAATTCAATTGAGCATTGTCGGGATTAAAAGCACTAGCTTTTAAATAGTAGTTTAAAGCTAAATTATAACCGCCTTTACGTTCTATATAAAAGTCGTTTCCATCTAAAATATTCATTTGGGCGGCTTTTAATCCGGCGGCGTCATTGGGAAAATTTTCTTTAGTAAATTCAACATTATTTTGTGCAAATATTTTTGTAGCAATTAATAGAATAAAAAATATTAAACAAAACTGTTTTAACATTCGTTTTTAATTTTGAAGAACTTTAAATTCAACTCTTCTGTTTTGCTGGCGACCTTCTTCTTTGTCATTTGAAGCAATAGGTTGAAAATATGCATATCCTTTAAATTCTAATCGGGATGTTGCTATGCCTTTGCCAATCAAGTAATCAACAACTGCTTTAGCTCTATTTTCTGATAATTTTTGGTTAGTAGTTAATGAACCTTGATTATCGGTATGTCCGGATATTTCTATTCTAACATTTGGAAAATCTGTTAACAGACTTATAAGACGGTCGAGTTCGGGGAATGACTCGGACCGAAGTGTAGCTTTTGCATAATCAAAAAATATGTTTTTAAGAATAACCTTTTGACCAACAGCCATTTTGTTAAGTAAAATATCTTTTGTTATTTCCTGATAATTTGTTGCGGCAGGAATATCAAAATTTTCGGAATGAAAAAGGTAACCATCGGCTTTAACAGCAATGCCGTAGTTTCTACCTGATGGTAATGAAATAAGATAACGTCCTGTAGAACTGTTTGATTTTGATGTTGAAATAACTTCATTTTTAACATTATCAACAATTTCTATTTGTGCTTCTATTGGGTTAAGCGTAAGAGCATCTTTAACAGTTCCTTTGAGAATTGTTAAGCGTGTAGTTTTTATTTCAACCTGCTCTGTAATAACACTTTCGGTTACGGGTTCGACATTTGCAAGCAAATTATCTTCATTTTGCAAAACTGGATTTTTTTCGGGACCGCGGAAAATTATCATATAAATATCATAATCGCCTTGTCCATCATCTCGTACAGAACTATAATATCCATGTTTTCCACTTGCGCTAAGAATAAAAAACAAATCATCGTCGGGAGTATTAACGGGATATCCTATATTTTCAGGTTTAGACCAAGAGCCATCATCGCTAAGAGTTGACTTAAAAATATCGAAACCACCCATAGAATTATGTCCTCTTGAGCTAAAATAAAGAGAACGTCCATCGGGATGCATAAAAACACCTTCTTCGTCATATTCGGTATTTATGGTACTTCCCATATTTTTTGCTTCAGCCCAACGTTCTTTTTCAGAATCCCAGTGAGTTTCCCAAAGGTCGTGTCCACCAAAACCATCGGGACGGTCGCTTATAAAATACATTGTTTTTCCATCAAAAGAAAATGAAGCAGACGTTTCGTGAAAATCTGTATTTATATATTTTCTTAATGGTCCATCATCGGGCGAAGTCCACTCAGAACCTTTTAAACTAGATACAAAAATATCGCCGTTATTTGCTTTACCGTTAAAAGTAAATAATTGTGTTCCATCGGGCGAAAGTCCAACAGTAGCATCGTTATTATTTGTGTTTAATGGTTTACCAACATTTTTTGCCTGTCCCCAATTTTTTCCATCATTGTATGAAATGTAAATATCTTCAAAAAATAAATTATCTTCAGGGTCTCTGCCACCACCATAAGTATCTTCTCTACGGGATGTGTACATCATCATTGATTCATCAGCAGAAATAAGCGGGCTGTACTCAGGGTACATAGTATTAATATTTGGACCAACATTATCAATATAAACACGAATAGGATTTTTAATTAATTCTTTTCCATTATTACACTCTAAAACACGTTTATCAATTTCTTTTCTTTTTGCCTGTAAATCGGAAGGTGAGAGCTGGTTTTTGTATTTTGTATAAAGTTCTATTGCTTTATCAAATTCAGCATTTAAGTGATAGCCGGTAGCAAGAACCCATAAAATGTCGGAAGCAATATTCGGATTTAAACTATATGCTTTTTTATAGTAATCTATACATTTAACACGCTGAATTGAATGTAAATAGCAATTTCCTATTTTGTAATTTAAAGCAACATTGTTTGGAACTTTTTTAACAACTGGCAAATAAAAATCGAGTGCACGACGTAAGCCACCTCTACCAAGTTCGTATAAAACTTCGGCTTGCTTAAGATTATCTTTTGCGATTTTATAATCGTCTTTGTTTGCGAAGTCATCTTTTTTGATTTCAACTTCCTGTGCATTAAGTATATTTGTAAATGCAATTGCAACAACGAGTAATAATATGTTTAGTTTTTTCATGTGTTTATATTTTAGTTAGTATCTCATTATTAATTATTTATTCTTTTCATTAGCTTAGAGTTTAAAGTTTAGAGTTGTTAAAAAACTCGAAACTTTAAACTCGAAACTTTTTTTAATTACATTCCGATAAAAAATTTGTTGCTGCTTTCACTCCTAATTCATTTGCCTTTTTCCAATCTTCGCATGCTTCGTTGGTCATACGAAGTTCTTCTTTAGCAATACCGCGATTTAAATAAGCATAACCATATTTGGCATCTTTTTGTATTATGTTATTATAATCTTCTATTGCACCCTTAAAATCTTTTAATTTAATTTTTACCGATGCAAGATTATTGTATGCAGCAAGATAATCGTTTTTTAAAGAAATTGCTTTTTTAAAATCTTCCATTGCTCCGTTGTAATCTTTTTTTTCGTATTTAGCACTTCCTCTGTTATTATATGCAATTACATAATCGGATTTAATTTTTATTGCCTGAGTATAAGCATCAATTGCTTCGTCGAATTTATCTTTTCTACGTAACACACTACCCAAATTATTGTAAGCAAAGTCGAGATTCGGGTCGAGCATAATTGCTTTTTTGTAATCGGCAATTGATTCGTCGTATTTTTCGAGTTTTCGATAAGCACTTCCTCTGTCGTTATAAGCTAAAGTGTTTCTCGGGTCAATTTGTAAAGCATTAGTGTAATCGTCAACTGCTCCCTGAAAATCGTCGGTTAAAAACCTTAACATACCTCTGTAATAATATGTTTTTACATCTTTTAATCCTTTCTCAATAGCCTTAGTATAATCTTGTGTAGCACCCTGATTGTCAGTTGTTTGCTGTTTTACCCTTGCTCTCGAAAAATATGCAATAAGCATTGTAGAATCATATTTTAAAGTAGCATCGAAATCAGTAACGGCATCCTGAAACATTTTTAGTTCGGCTTTTACACTTCCACGATTATAATATGCTTTAGCAAAATCGGCTTTGTAACTTATTGCTTCGGTAAAATTATTAATTGCATCCTGATAAAGCTTGTTTTTATAATTTTCGATACCTTTATTAAATGCCATTTCGGCTTCCTGATTTTCGGCTACAATTAGAGTTGTATCGCCCTGAACCTGTGCAAACAATAAAGGTTGAGTGCACAACGAGAAAAACAATAACTGAAATAATTTTTTCATAAATATTATTTAAAAATAAAGTGTGCAATTTATGAAAAAATATTTATTAAAAATAAAATAAATAAATGGTTATAATTTATATACTTAACTGATGTTACGCAAAAGAGTTTCTCACAATTATTATTTCTCGCAAAGGCTCCATTTCGCCAAGAAAAAATAATTCACCTCGTTAGATATTTGCTTATAAATAAAAATAATCGTCTCCATAAGATTTTATCTAATGGGGTAAATTATTTTTTTAGCCACTTTTTAACTTTGTGAACTTGGCGGCTTTGCGAGACAAATTTTTTACTTGCGTAACATGAGTGATTAACGATTTTTGATTTTTTAAATCCCGTGAGGGTTTAATTTCTTGTGTGATAAGGTTTTTCAGAAAAATAATATTTTTTAGCTTGACGCGTAAGCGTTTTTACGGGGTAACCGAAGTTTATAATAATCAGGAGTTCCGCCTAAGCGTAATGACTGATTTTAAAAACGAGTTTACCACGTAGCGAAGCGTACTAGGGAATAACGCAAAAGTCGAACATTATAGACAAACACTACTTACACATTAATTTTGTTTTCGATATTAGACCTAAAGTTTTTATAAATTAATTTACCTCATTCGTTTTAATTTTATATTTTTACATAAAATATTATTAATTATAATCATACAATGTTGTTATTTATTGAAGAAGTTTTTTATGTTATCATATCTAAAGTTTTTAAAATCATTGTTTCTACAATAAAACCTTTAGCGTTTGTTATTTTAAACATATTTTGTTTTTGCAATATTTTATTTGCTCAAATCATAAATCCAAAATTGGACTCTTTATGGAATAAATACAACACTTCAAAACATGATACAACCCGAATTAAAATATACATTGAACTTGGCGATGTTTATAAATCAAAAAACATAGATTCTGCATTACTGTATTATCAAAAAGCATTGCAACTATGCGAAAACTCATTATTTGCAAAAAGCAGTAAAATTGATGAAAAGGTTAAAATATTTTCTTTAAAAGCATCATCAACACGATATATTGGTGTGGTTTACGCTTCAAAAGGTGATAATGATAAATCGTTGGAGTTTTACTTAAAATCACTTAATATTTCTGAGCAAATTATAACACTAAATCCAATTGAGGGTAAAAAGAACATGGCGGCTTCTTATAATAATATTGGGTTAGTTCACCAAAATAAAAGCGACTATTCTCAAGCTTTAGAGTTTTATTTTAAAGCGATTAAATTACGAGAAGAAATTAATGACAAAGAAGGTTTAGCAAGCAGTTATAACAATATGGGTAATATACATTCTCAAAAAGGCGACTACGATAATGCTTTAGAGTATTACTTTAAATCATTAAAAATTGCTGAAGAAATAAATAATAATAATGGAATGGCTAGTTCTTATAATAATATTGGAATTATACATGATAATAAGGGGGATTACGATAAAGCATTAGAGTTTTATACAAAATCATTTAAAATACGTAAAGAAAGTGGTGATAAAAATGGAATGGCAAACACATACAATAATATTGGTTCGATTTTTATGTACAAAAAAAATTATAACAAAGCACTTGAACATTATACTAAAGCATTAGAAATTTATGAAGAAGTTGGAAATAAAAGCGGGATGGCTCGTTCGTATAATAATATTGGAATTATTTACGAAAATAAAAAATATTTTAATAAAGCTTTAAATGTATATTTTAAATCTTTAAAAATCAGAAAGGATCTCAGTGCTTATAGAGAAATAGCTCTTTCGTATAACAATATTGGAAATTTATATTTAAAACAAGGCAATAACATCGAAGCAAAAAATCAGCAATTGCTTTCTTTGAATATTGCAAAAAAAATAGGTGCAAAAGTTCAAATGTATTATGCTTATAATTCACTTGCTAAATGCGATTCTGCTTTAGGAAACTTTAAGGAAGCTTTTGAATACTATAAATTATATTCACAGTTACATGATTCGGTATTTTCAGAACAAAGCAACGAAAAGGTTGCAAGCTTAAATGTTTTCTACGAAAGTGAGAAAAAACAATTACAAATAGAGAAGCTTGAGAAACAAAAAGAACTTGATAACCAAACCATGCAAAAGCAAAATGCCGAAAGCCATAAACAGCAGATAATTATTTGGTTCGTTATATGCACTTTGATTTTGGTTTTGATATTTTTGAGCGTTATGTACAAATTGTTTATTCAAAAGAAAAAAGCGAATAAAGAACTTGCACACCAAAAAAAACAAATTGAAATTCAAAACCATGAATTACTACGAGCCAACGAAGAAATAAATACTCAGAAAGATGAAATTGAAGCTCAACGCGATATTGTTACAAATCAAAAAGAACATATCGAAGAAATTCATAAAAAAGTTACCGATAGCATAAACTATGCAACACGTTTACAATCGTCAATATTACCAGAATTAAAAATATTGGAAGAGTATTATTCAGAATGTTTTATTTTGTTTAAGCCCAAAGATAAAGTAAGTGGCGATTTTTACTGGTGGGCAGTTGTCGAAAAACAATTAGTTATAACTGTAGCCGATTGTACTGGACATGGAGTTCCCGGTGCTTTTATGAGTATGTTAGGTTCATCGCTATTACGCGAAATTGTTGTTAAGGAATATATGACCAATCCTGCAATTATCTTAAAACGCTTACGCAAAGAAATAATAAATTCTTTAAAACA
>MENF01000027.1 GCA_001769035.1 Bacteroidetes bacterium GWA2_32_17 | reverse complement strand
TAACATTTGGTATTAGTTACGATATTAATATCTCATCATTAACAAAGGTAAGTTCAGGACGTGGTGGTTTTGAAATTTCTTTAAAATACTTACCACTTGTTGGGTCACAAGGTGGAAATAGGTTACTTTAATAAAGCTGAATTTAAGTCACAAATGCAAATTTTGTGCAAATAAAAAAGGGTTAAAACTTTTTACGGTTCTAATCCTTTGATTATCAAGTCGGGGTAGCAAGACTCGAACTTGCGACCCTCTGCTCCCAAAGCAGATACGCTAGCCAACTGCGCTATACCCCGATATAAAAAAGAACTTGAGCTAAAAAGCACAATTAAGTTCACATCGTAAAATTTCAATGCAAAATTACAAATTAAAATTTTCTTCTTGTGGAACAGGTTGACGTTCGTATTCGCGTTTGTTGTAACTGCGATACATTCCTAATAGCATTTTTGATGCTTTTTCGTATCCTTCGTAAAGTTCTTGGTATAAAATTTCATCAACCCATTCAAGGTCTTTTATCGTTTGAAGAATTGAAGCACATTCAAAAATATTGTCGCGGGCAGATATTAAAAAATCTTTCTTTTCTTCGGTGTTTTTTCTTCCTGTTCCTCCAGCAAGATTTAACACACTGCTTAAACTCGATTTTTTCCAATAATCTTTTAATAATGCGTCAATTTCCTGATTTGAGTTAAGAAACCTGATAACTTTGTTATTCTGGTCTTTAACAACTGTGTAAACATCTAATTTCTCGAAATCAAACATAAAAAATATTTTTATTTTTCTAATTAAAATTTACTTAATAGTATCGAAATGTTTTTAAATTAACCTTTGCAAAGGTAAAACATTTTTTATAAAAACAAATTTTGAGGATAATTTTTCATTAAATTTAATTAAAAAGGTTTATTGATATTGAGATTTTAATATTTAGGGCAAGGGATTATAACTTTTCTTATTTTTTTGTGTGATTTTTGGCTTTGATTAAACTCGTATATCAGTGATATTTCGTGTGAACCTAAAGTGTTGGAAATTAACCTTGAAATTGTAATATCATAAGAATACCCTATTTTAAAATCTTTAAACTGATATCCAAACAATAAAATTAATGCGTCGTTATTCATATAACCTTTTTTATACATTTTAAATAATGGAATTCCCCTATACCATATACCAAGTATTATTGGAATTCGTGTCCAGTACATTCCTATATCTAATTGATCGTATTTTCCCTGTGAACGAAAATTAAAAGCAGATGTGACACTTTCTTCATTATAAATGCTGGTTTTCCCGTTTAAATAAAATTTATGACCACCGTGAATTGTGTATTTTGTTGGGATTTGACTAACATCATCAATAATTGATTGGTTTGGTGTAGTTAAATGGTCAATTACAAATCCTCCCCAATATTTTTCTGAATAAATTAATAATGATGCTGCAAAATCGGAATAGCTTACTTTTTTTAATGGTGGAACTTCAACAGAACCTACTTGTGTTCCCGAAAGTGACATTTGGTCGTTAAATACTAATTTATTAAAATCAATGCCTCTTGTGCTTTTATAAAAGTGCATTGCTGGTCGTAGTTGCAATTTTTTACCTACTTTAAATTGATAAGCATACAGCACCCCTATATTTGTACTCCTTAAATGTCCACTCCCAGCTCTATCTTGCATAATCAATAATCCAAAACCGCTACTTAATTGAGGAATAAAATGATCAATCGAAAAAGCAGTAGTAATAAATGAACCAGGTATTGCAGGCCATTGGTCGCGAAAATTTAAAATGGCTCTGCTCCCATCTGTAGAACCTGCGAATGATGGCGATAAATAAAGTGGCGAAGCATAAAACTGAGAAAATTGCGGGTCTTGTGCTTTTAAATTATAACATGGAATTATAACAAATAACAATATATATTTTAATATTTTCAACGATTTATATTTTTTAGTTTACTGTTCCTCCATTTTTTATATTTTTCAGATTGATGTAGATTGAATGAGATTGAAGTGATTGATAAGATTGAGAGCTTTTCAATCTTGTTTTCTCAATCTTCTCAATCGTCCTAATAATCATTTCCTTTTCGCTAAATCGGAACAAGTTTGTGTCATTTTTTATCATAGCCGTATAATTTAATTTACTTTTTTCATGCTTATACTTTTAAATAAATCTTCAAGCGAAAGTTTTGCAGTCATATCAATTTCAGTTGAATATGGATAATAGCCATCGGCTTCAATAAGAACTTTATATTTTTTACGGGGTAATAAAACTAAAATATATTTTCCATTTTTGTTTGTTCTGTATATTCCTTGTAATTCTTTTGATTCAAAATCTATAATTGTAATTGTTGATTTTACTGGCATAAACTCTGGGTCGTTAGTTGTAACAGTACCTTTTAATATTATTTGACTCGTTTGCGGGTCTAATATTTCACCTTTATATATATCCATATTACCTTTTCCTTCATCACGGTTTGACGAAAAATATATCTGCCTTCCATCAAAAGTTGAAATTAAATAAATATCGTCGGCGATAGAATTTATAGGAAATCCAAGATTTTCGGGCGATGACCAATTGTTATTTTCGTCACGTACAGACCTGAAAATATCAAATCCTCCCATATTTTTATGACCTTTAGAACTGAAATACAAAGTAATTCCATCGGGATGAATAAATGGAGCATCTTCATCGTAAGGAGAATTAATTACAGGACCAAGGTTCATTGATTTACTCCACGTGCTGTCTGGCATCCAGGTAACTCTGTAAACATCTTTTCCACCATAACCTCCGGGGCGATTGCTCGAAAAGTAAATTGTAACTTGGTCGGGAGCTATGCTAATGCTTGTTTCGGCACCATTCTCTGAATTTATATTTGCTTCGAGTAATTTAGGTTCCGACCATTTTCCCTCATTATTCTGAGAAACATAAATATGACCAGATGCTAAATCTTTACTAGTGCGGTAAATATATAATTGTTGTCCATCTTTCGACAATGCAACACATGCATCATGTGTTTCGGTATTTAAAGGAGCACCAATATTTTCGGGATTATTCCAAACTTTATCGATTTTTTCAGAAACATAAATATCTTCATAATATTCGTAATAAGGGTCTAGCATTTCACCGGTGCTTCCCTTTCGTCGGCTTGTAAAATACAACTTAGTTTCTTCAGGGTTTAATAAGGGTACATACTCTGCATAAGGAGTATTAATTCCGTTATTGAAGTTTGTTACAGTTGCATTTGTTTTAGTTAAAATCATTTCTTTAGCAATAAATGATTTTTGCATGTAATAATCAACTTCATCAATTGAAATATCAGGTTTTTCGCCTGAGTTTTTAAACTCCTGATAACATTCTAATGCTTTGTTAAATTTACCAATTTTGTGATAAAGCTGACCTAAATAAAAATATGATTCTGAATAATCGTTTTTTGATTGTTCGAAAAGTGGAACACAATCTAAAGTTTGTCGCCTAACAACAAACAAGCACACTCCAAGTTTATAACACACTTCAGAGTTAAGGGAATCAATAGCATGCAGTTCGTTATAAAAAGGTAATGCTAAATGATAATTATTATCAGAAAACTGAATATTTGCAGCTTCAAGTTTTTTATTAAAAACTTTATTTTTACCTATGAGTTGCGAATAGGTCTGATTGCAAATCAGAAAAGTAACAATTAGCAAAATCGTTTTAATATTTCTCATATTTTTATGTGTTTATATTTTATTAATTAGTTCATATTTAATTATTACCTTTTTGTCATTCTGAGTGATTAGCGAAGAATCTATTTTTGTTCATTGGTTTTTAGTTTGAGCCAGTTAAAAACTTCAAACCCGAAACTAAAAACCTAAAACTTTTTTTAAATTTATAATTATTTCTTATATGTTTAAATTTTTGAGCATAAATGTTTTATCTTATTAAAGTTACATCACCTGCTTTAAAAAAAGTCTTTCCATTAATAAATTTACCTTTTGCTTTCCAAACATATACATCTTGTTTGCAAAGTTGTTCCCTATAATAGCCATTCCATCCAATATTTGGGTCGTTCGATTCAAATAACAACTCTCCCCAACGATTAAAAATTGAAAATTGATATTCATCAATTCCAACAAAAACAGGATGAAACACATCGTTGTTATAGTCTCCCGGAGTATAATGTCCATCATTAGGACCGCTTGTACTTGGCGAAAATGCAGAAGGAAAATTAATTTGTCCGGCTGATTTAGCAACAACTGCTTTAAATATTAAAAAAGTGTCAACACATTGATTTATTGTTGAAGCAATTAATATTATTGTAAATTCACCTTCCTGCATATATTGATGAGATGGATTTGTTTCAATAGAAGAAGTTCCATCGCCAAAATCCCAAACAAATGAAACAGCATTTTCTGAAGTGTTAAAACAATGTATAGGTTGGTCGGGTAAAAAAACAACTGTTGGAGCTACTGTAAAATATGCTACAGGATTTTGATAAACATGAACGATACCACCTGTTTTTATGTCCTGTCCACCTGGTCCACTTGCAGTTAATTGAACAGTGAAGTCGCCATAATTTGAATAAGTATATAAAGGGTTCTCTGAAGTTGATGCCCCTCCATCACCAAAATCCCATAAAAATATATTTGCATATTGACTTTGATTTATAAACTGAACTGTAAGTGGTGCACAACCAAACTCGTTAATTGAGAACTCAGCAATTGGAGTAGGGGCGATTATTTGAATTGAATTTACAATTGTATCAGAACAATGTGCAGATGAAACAATAAGTGAAATGTTAAAATTGCCAAAAGTGCTATATGTATGATTATCAGGTTCAACAAAATTTGAATTACTTCCATCGCCAAAATCCCAATAATAATTCCATGTGCCTGCTGAACTTGTATTGTCAATTGTTACTATAGAGTTAGGAAGAGTTTGAGTCGCAGGTGTTGCAATAAAAGAAGCATCTGGTACTGCCCACACATGTATATTTAACGAATGTGAATCATTACAACCATAAGCAGAAGTAGCTGTTAATGTTGCAATTATATCAATATCTTGGTTTGAATTATTATTATATTGATAAACAGGTTGAAAAGATGTAGATGTATTTCCATCACCAAAATTCCACAAGTAATTGCTTGCTCCCATTGATAAATTTATAAATTGAGAGTTAAACGGCGAACAATTTGCAGTATCAGCAATAAAAATAGCATTTACTTCAGGATAAACTGTTATAACAATTGCAGAACTATCGCTGCAATTATAAATATTTGTAACAATTAGCATTGCATTATATGATATAGGATTATTTGTTACATTTGTATATGAATGATTTATCGAATTACTTGAAGAATTTGAAGTAGTATTGTCACCAAAATTCCATAAATTACTTGTTGCTCCTACTGAATTATTAGAAAATTGTGCATTAAATGGAGTACATCCTATAAATTGAAAGCAACTAATATTTGCAATTGGTTTTGGGTGGATTGTTATTATTTTTGATATAGTATCGCTACAGCTATAATTAGATGTAGCAATTAAAATAACATTATAACTTGTATCGTTTTGCCCGTTGTTAACGAATATATGCTGTGGATTGGTTTGTGTTGAAAATGCACCATCTCCAAAATTCCAATTATAAGTTAATGAGCCAGTTGATTGATTTACGAAATTCACAGTAACAGGTGTACAACCAATTGTATCGGCTGTAAAACTTGCATTAATGTTTGGGTAAATAACAATTGGTAAAGATGTAGAATCAAAACATCCAAAACTATTATAAACTACAAGACTAACATTTATTGTAACAGGAATATTAGAACTATTTGTATAATAATGATTTACTGTTAAATTATTTTGAATTTCATCAGTTCCATCACCCCAGTACCAATGACTGATATTTGCTCCAATTGAATTATTTGTAAAAGTAAAAGTTGCAGGTGAGCATTCGCTTGATGATTGCGGACTAAAAACTGCTGTGGGTTTTGGGCTTATAACAACCTGACTATATGCAGTATCAACACAACCAAAAAATGATATACCAATTAATTCAATTGTGAATACCTGATAATTACTATTAGTGTTAAAGTATGGATGCGTAACAGTAAAACCAGCGTTTTGTGATGTTCCATCTCCAAAATTCCATAAATATGAACTTGCACCAGGTTGTGTAACAAGTTGCACGTTTGCCGGATGACATGCTGTATCAGGAATTACAGAAATAGTATAAATTGGGTCGGGATATACTGTAATATATTTTATAGAAGTATCGGGGCAACCATAAGAATTATAAGCAATAAGTTTAACTTCAAAATATTGAATTAAATTAGTATTATTAATAAATGTATGTGAAGTATTAGTAGTATTTGCAGTAGGAGTTCCATCCCCAAAGTCCCATAAATAACTAACAGCACCTGATGAAATATTTATAAAATTAACAGTAACAGGACTACACGAGGGAACTCCATCATCAACAAAATTTGAAATTGGTAATGGATATACAGTTAACTGGTGTGTAATTGAATCTTTGCAACCAAAAGTTGAAGTTGCAACCATTTCTATGTAATATGTTATATCAATTGTACTATTATTAATAAAAGTGTATGTAGGATTAGTTAAATTAGACTGGGCACCATCGCTAAAATTCCACTGATAAGAAACTCCACCAATAGTATTATTAATAAAATTTACTATTAAGGGTGGACAACCATTTGTATCAATTGGTAAAAATGCTGGCGAAGGAACCACATCAAAACTAATATTAACAGAATCAGCATCGTTGCATCCATAAGAATTATTTTCTGACCATAAATAAGTATAAAGTCCAAAAGCATTAACGCTGATATTTGTAACAGAATTTGAAGGATTAGTGAAATTTGTTATACCAGGTCCCGAAAGTTGTGTCCATAAACCTATACCAACACTTGGAATCGCATTCAACGTTGTTATAACACCGCAAAGCGTATCATCGGCACCTGCATTTGAAACAGGATGCTCAATAAATGTTATTTGAACTGTATCTTGAGAGATACACGATGGTCCAAAAGTTTCTTGCCAAGTAATATTATATGTACCATATTGGCTTACTGTTACATTAGAATTATAATTTGTTGGGTTTACAATGTTTAAAGTTCCGGGTCCATTAATCATTGTCCATAAACCAGCACCAAAACTTGGAATTGCATTTAATTGATATATATTTCCACAAATACTGTCATCAACTCCTGCATTTGCAACAGGAACAGGAGAAACTGCAATTGTTATGTTATCAGTTGCAAAGCAACCATTGTTATCTGTAACAAAATACGTAAGATTATAACTTCCAATTACATTACAATTAAATATAGGATTTTGAATGTTTGAAAAGTTTAAATAAGCAATATCTCCTGTCCATAAATGAGTTATATAAGTTCCAGTACCCCCCGAAGGATTTCCATCTAATTGAAAATTAATTCCTGCACAAGCTTGAGCAGGATTAGGCAAAATATTTGCCGAAACTTGTGTAACATTGATTGTTATATTTTGTTGTCTGTCGCATCCATTTACATCTATAACTCTATATGTTAAATTATATGTTCCCGGTGTGTTAGTTGTAAAGAAAGGATTTTGAATGTTTGTTGCGCTCAAAGGAGCAGTATTTCCTGTCCATAAATGCGTAACAATTGCACCATCGCCGGGGGTTGGGTTTCCGTCGAGAAAAAGTGTATCACCCGGGCAAACCTGTAAATTTGTTCCCGGTAAAATATTTATAGTTGGACGAGCCCAAACAGTAATATTTACAGTATCAATACCTGCACAACCGTTAGCACTTACAACTGTATATGTAATAGTATGTGTGCCTGGACCGGCATTTGAAGGACTAAACTGACCTGTTGTAGAATTTGTTATTCCTGTACCCGACCATGTTCCACCCGGTGTAGCAGCCGATAAATTAATATTTGATGCATTAGAGCAAAATGGACCAGCAGGCTGTATTGTTGCATCGGGAAATGGAACAATTAAAATTATTGCAGTAGTAATAATAGGTGGATAATCTCCATTTACCAAATCAGCAGGAGGACCTGGAACATTTGGGTCATCATAAGGATTGCAATAATTCCAGTTTCGTAATGTAACTTCGAAAAACTGTCCAACTAAAGCAGTGTTTGGTGAATAAACAGGTAAGCTAACATTATTTGGAGGTTGTGGTCCTAAAACTGGTCCGAATGCTGGTACAACAGCACCCCAGTATGGATATGTTTGAGCAACACCACCTACTAAAACATTATTAATTGTATAGTTTGTTCCATAAATCCATTGCGTCCATCTTGTTGGGTCATTCGGGTTATCGAGTTCAACTGGAGGAACGCAGTTCCACAAACTAACATCCTGAAAAGTAACTGTACCATCATTACCAACGCAAATAGGAAAAATTTGTGGATTAATTTCGAGATGTCCTCCGTTATGGTCGTCAGTATCCCAAACAGTTACATTTTGTTGTTGAACAGTACTTGTACATAAAACTCCATTTACCATAAGTGTAGCATCTGGAAGATAATTGCATAATGGTCCATCCTGCGGATAAACATGTGTAACTGTTGCTTGCCACTCTCTTATAAGAGGATTTGGGTTAGTATTAGTTGCTGCAACAATTTGCACAGGATTGCCATCGTCCCAATTAAATTGAATTTCTACTGTAGTACCATTATCATTTACACCTCTATAGGTAACTTCCCAAACAACAGTTACAGGAGCACATAATTTATCGGGTAAAATATCATTTGCTTTTGATATAATGTTACAATCTTGTGAAAATACATTTACTGAAAATATAATTAAACTATATAAAACAATATTACTAATAAATATTTTCGAAAAATTATATTTAATATTTATAAACATCTGTATATACTGTTTTTTGTTAAATTATACGATATTATTTTATTAAAGTTAATGTAATATTTTAAAAATTGAAATTATTTAGGTTTAAAAAAATTCACTTTTTATTAATAATTTTTATTTGCTCATTATTTAAAAATTTTCTTTTAATGCAACTTCTCGAGTATATTACTAATATTAAAGCAATTAACAATAATATAATTTTAGTAATAGGAACTTTTGTTCGGCGAGTTACCATTTTTTTATTTGAAATTTCAAAAGTATAAATTCATTTTTATTTTTTATTCGTTTTTGAATTTTACTTTTGTAATCATATATTTTATAAATTTGAGTTTCTGATTTTAAGTTTTGAGGTTGAGGGTTAAGGTTGAGAAAATAAGATTGAAAGGATTGAAAAAACAAGATTGAATAGATTGAAAAAACAAGATTGAGAAGACAAGATTGAAGAACGTCTTCATCAATCTTATCAATCTTCTTCAATCTACATCAATCTGAAAAATATAATAAATTGAGTATCAGTAAACTAAAAAATATAAACAGATGAAACATTCACGACTATTTAAAGACACACAAGGGAATGATTATATTTGAGGTTGAGGGTTAAGGTTGAGAAACTGATATATAAGTTAATAACTATCTTTATTATTCAATAAAAAAACATGTCTTCATTAAACGATAGCATACAATTTATTCAGGGAGTTGGTCCTAAAAGAGCAGAAATATTAACTTCTGAACTCAATATCAGCACTATAGAAGATATGTTGTATTATTTTCCATTCAAATATATTGACCGAACAAAATTTTATAAAATATCAGAATTAAATGCCGATTTACCTTATATTCAAATTAGGGGAAAAATTCTCGAATTTAATGTTGTTGGTAATGGGAAAAGTAAAAGATTAACAGCTCGTTTTTATGATGAAACGGGTGGTATCGAATTAGTTTGGTTCAAAGGACTTACATGGATAACAAAGAGCTATAAAACAAATGTTGAATATGTAATTTTCGGAAAACCAAATTTATTTAATTCAAATATTAACATTAGTCACCCTGAAATTGAAGAAGCAAATATATTCGACAAAAGTCTTGTAACGTCTTTACAACCACAATACAGCATAAGTGAAAAACTTAAATCGCAATTTATAACATCAAAAACTTTTAGAATAATTCAGGAAAATATTTTTAAAAATTATTTTTCGTTAATTAAAGAAACTATACCTGATTATTTAATTGAGAAATTAAAATTAATTTCACTTAAAGAAGCACTTTTTCAGGCTCACTTCCCTCAATCGCCCGAGAAACTTAAAAATGCCCGGTTTCGATTAAAGTTCGAAGAGTTATTTTATATCCAACTTAACTTGTTAAAACAAAAGTTAATAAGAAAAGAAAAATCAAAATGTTTCATTTTTAAAAAAGAAAAAGATAATTTCACAAAGCTATTATTCAAGCAATTACCTTTTAAATTAACAAATGCACAAATAAGAGTTCTCGGTGAAATCAGAACTGATTTTGTTTCGGGTAAGCAAATGAACCGTCTTTTGCAAGGCGATGTTGGAAGTGGCAAAACTTTAGTTGCCTTACTCTCAATGTTAATGGCAGTTGATAATGGATATCAGGCATGTATAATGGCACCTACCGAAATACTTGCAAATCAACATTATAATACAATCATTAAATTTTGTAAAGATTTAAATATAACAATCAGAATACTAACAGGTTCTACAAAAAAATCGGAACGAAAAGAATTACACGCAAAACTTCAAAACAATGAAGTAAATATTCTTATTGGTACTCACGCACTTATTGAGGACGAAGTTAAATTTTTAAATCTTGGCTTAGTTATAATTGACGAACAACACAGGTTTGGCGTTGCACAACGTGCACGATTATGGCAAAAAAATGTTATTGAGCCACATATACTTGTAATGACTGCAACTCCAATTCCACGTACTTTAGCAATGACAGTTTATGGCGATTTAGATATTTCGGTAATAGACGAACTTCCACCAGGCAGAAAACAAATTAAAACAATACATTTATTTGATAACAAACGATTAGCATTATTTGGCTTTTTAAAAAAAGAAATAGCAGCAGGACGTCAGGTGTATGTCGTTTTTCCATTAATTAAAGAATCAGAAAAATTAGATTATAAAGACCTTGAAGATGGCTATGAAGGTTACAGCAGAGATTTTCAGATGCCAGAATATTTAATTTCAGTTGTTCACGGTAAAATGAAATCTGCCGAGAAAAAAATAGCAATGAAAATTTTTATTACAGGTAAAGCACAAATATTAATTTCTACAACGGTTATTGAAGTTGGAGTAGATGTACCAAACGCATCGGTAATGGTAATTGAAAGTGCCGAAAGATTTGGACTTTCACAACTTCACCAGTTACGTGGCAGAGTGGGAAGAGGAGCCGAACAATCGTATTGTATTTTAATGTCGGGCAATAAATTATCAAACGAAGGACAAAAACGCTTACAAATTATGGTTGAAACAATTAATGGGTTTGAAATTGCCGATAAAGATTTAGAGCTTCGTGGTCCTGGAGATATTGAAGGTACTCAACAAAGTGGATTGCCTTTTGAATTAAAAATTGCAGACTTAGGAACTGATGGAAGAATACTTCAAATAGCTAAATATGAAGCCGAAAAAATATTAAAAAACGACTCACAGCTTCAACTTTCTCAAAATCAAATTCTTGTTTATCAATTAAATAAAAAAAATAAAAACAATGTTAATTGGAGTAAAATTAGTTGACATATTATTTTTAAGATTTCTGACTAATGAGTGTCTGTCTATAATGTCCGATTTTTTCGTTATGCTTCGAACAAAACTATGGCACGGTTTAAAACCGTGCCATAGTTAGTTGAATCGCATTGCTCAAACTCGAACATTATAGTTCAGACACTGACTTTATAGACAGACACTAATGAGTGCCTGTCCGTAATATCAGAATTTTAATTTATAGGGAACAGTGGTATAAGTTATAAGGAAATAGGGGATGACAACTAAACCCTTATACCATATACCTTTATACCTTATCCCCATAAGCTCATAATTATAAATATGGTATAAATTTATAAGTTCTCTCGACTTTACAGACAAACAATAAGTATTATAACAAATTAAATTATGATATTAGTGAAGGATATTCCAATAATTAAGGTGTAAGATGAAAAATTATCAACACAAAAAATTTGTTAAGGCAAAGCGGGAAACTTCCAAATGGCTTGTTTGTAATGAACATTCTTTTTTTCTTATTTTAATTTTATCGTTTGTATTATATGGCAATAGCATATTTAACAAGTATAATATGGACGATGAATTTGTTGTTAGAAATAATGTACAAGTAGAAAAAGGGATTAAAGCAATTCCACAAATCCTGACATCACGTTATTTTGAAAATTCAAATGCAAAATTTGGATACAGACCTATAACAAAAGTGGTATTTGCTATAGAGGTTTCTCTGTTTGGAGTTAATCCACATATTAGTCATTTAATAAATGTACTTTTATTTGCTATAATGGTTTTTGTTACCTTATTGCTGTTACGACGAATTTTTAATGATGCAGGAGTACTCTTTATATGGGCTGTATTGTTATTGTGGATGTTTCATCCCATACATACAGAAGTTGTTGCAAGTTTAAAAAACAGAGAAGAAATTTTATATTTTCTTTTGGCTGTTCTTTCTACATTATGTTTCTTATCATACATAGATACGGGCAAAATACTAAAGTTGATTTATGCGTTTATTTTATTTTGTGTTTCATTTTTGACTAAGCAAAGTGCCATTTCTTTTGCTCTAATCATTCCAGTCATATTTGTCTTTAAATATACAGACATTACAAGTTGGAAAGATATAGTTTCGCTAAAAAAATGGATGAACGATGACCTTCGAAAAAGAATAATTTTATCGTTAACAGTATTGTGGATTACTACATTCGTCATGTATAAATTGCCGTTATGGCTCTTTCCTCCTGATAAATTAGATATGTTTTCATTTGAAAATCCTTTGAGATACAACCATAAATGGGTATCACGGTTTTCTGTTGCTGCATTAACCTTGTTATATTACTTAAAGTTATTGTTTTATCCACATCCCTTGCTTTTTTATTACGGATTATATACCATACCTGATGTTAACATTACTGATTTTGTTGTTTGGTTTTCTGTTACAATTCATCTCGTAATTTTATATTTATTATTCCGTTTTTGGAAAAATAATAAGTTTTTTGTTTTTGGTGTCCTGATTTATTATGCGGGAATTTCCCCGTTTTCCAATTATTTTATGGAGATAAATGGTATTGTAGCCGAACGTCTTTTACATGGACCATCTATTGGTTTTGCTATTGCTATTGTTGCTATGATTTTTTATGTTGCAAAAATTCCATTTAACATTCAATCAATCAAGCAAATTAAAACGAAATGGATTATATGTTTTTTTGGTATTTTAATTTTATACACTTTTAAAACTATAAGCCGAAACAGGGACTGGAAAGATAACATGACTCTTTTTTCGCACGATATTCGATATTTGGATAATTCAGTAAAGGCAAATGATATTATTGCTCAAACCATTATGGATAGAGTAATAGCAAATAATCCTTTTCAACATCCTATACATGAATTAAAACCTTCGTTGGATAGTGTGATTTTCTTTTACAATCGTTCATTATCTTTTTTCCCTGATAATGCAATAGTATTGAATAATGTTGCTAATATATATATCAATTTTTATAATCAACCTGAAAAAGCACTTGGTTATTTGCAAAAAGGGTACAAAATTAAACCCAATATTTTTGAGTTGAATTTTAATTTCGGCGAATGTTACGAAATGTTAAAGAACGATTCGTTATCTATTCGATATTATACTAAAGCCCTTTTACTTAAAAATAATTATCCGAAATTATGGCAAAGCATTATTAACGCATATTTTAATCTTAATATGCCCGATAGTGCCAAATTTTATGCAGAAAAAATGTTGAAAATTGATACCATATCTGATATTCCTTATGTTTCAATAGGATATTATTATTTATTAAAAAAAGATACAGCAATGGCTGCAAATAATTGGGAAAAGGCATTTAAACGAAACCCAACTAACTATGACAGGGCAATAATTTTGGGTAATTACTTTGCTCAAAAACGTGATTCTG
>MENF01000026.1:2224-25803 GCA_001769035.1 Bacteroidetes bacterium GWA2_32_17 | reverse complement strand
TTTGGTGGTGAAAAAAGAAAAATAAAAAAAATCTAAATTAAAATTACCAATGACTTTAATTTTTAAAAAGGGTTTTTAAGGTTCGACTAATTATATTTTTGTACTTTATTTTAACATTATTATTGTTTTATAAATTATTTTTAATAATATTGCATTTGTAAATAATTATTAATCTAAAATTTATTTTTATGAAAAAATTTATTTTTATTATTATCGTTGCTTGTAGCGTGTCATTTGCAAGTCAAACAAATGCACAATGTCTTGAAAAAGGGAAAATAATGATTGATGTTTATTATGGATGGCCTAACCTTTTATCAAAAGCCCTTAAAACATTTTATATTACAGGATCGACTTATTCAGGCTATAAAGCCACAAGTATGGGTCCACTTGGAGGTCGTTTTGAGTACCTTCTTGGTGGAAAAATTGGTTTAGGCTTAGAGGTAAATTATGCAAATTCAGGAATAGAATGGACAGAAACTCCTTATACATATAAAGTTTCTGCACCTCGTTTATCTATAATGCCAAGATTTAATTATCACTTTATAAACAAAGATAATTTTGAAATGTTTATAGCAGCAGCTTTAGGCTATAAATCATGGAATATAAACTTTGAAACAAATGACCCTAATTACTCAGGTAATATTTCTTATAACCCATCTTCTTTTGGTTATCGTTTTGCGTGGGGAATGCGTTTGTTTTTCACTGATAATATTGGAGCAAATTTTGAACTTGGTGTTGGCGGTGCTTTACTAACAGGCGGTCTTACTGCAAAATTTTAAACTCATTTATTTCAAAATAATAAAAAAAAAGAGGACTTATAGA
The DNA here is from genome assembly GCA_001769035.1 of Bacteroidetes bacterium GWA2_32_17. Classification (GTDB taxonomy): domain Bacteria; phylum Bacteroidota; class Bacteroidia; order Bacteroidales; family GWA2-32-17; genus GWA2-32-17. Next base: position 24,981 of record MENF01000026.1, on the reverse strand, counting down.
TCCTCTTTTTTTATTATATCACTTTTCTTCTTTAAAAAACACTTTATAATAATTCATCCCGGAAGCATCGTCAAATCCTTTTTCAATAAATTGTCTATCGCCGTGAATATAAATATGAAAATTCTTATCGAGTTTTAAAACGCTTTTAAAAAATTTTGTTTGTTTTTTTACAGCTTGTGGCGAAATATCGAACGTGTTTGGCATTTCAATTTCATTTTTTTCGCGGTAGTTGTCATCAAAACTTCTGAACGATGTTATTATTTCTTTACTTTGAAATATTTCGCTTTCAAACTCGTTTTTATCAAAAGTTTCGTTTGTCTTAAAATACTCAACAGAACGGTTTAACAAATCTATTTTATCGGCTTTGCTAACTTCAAATTCCTGCGATAATTGTTTAGTAACAAAATTCTTTGCAATAGTTAGGAAATCTTTTGTTTGGTGATAAACGTCGCTGCAAGGTTTAAGTTGCAAAAAATTATCTTTCCAATACTGGGCTTCCACTGATTTGTTTGATTTATCTACAACACAAACTTTAAAACCGGAATCCTTGTCGGTATTAAAAATTAAACAACCTTTATCAAGTTTATCAACATTTATTCCATCATCATAATTAATCGAAAAATCGTTGCTATTATTGTTTAACTTTAAAAATGCCTGTCTGTTTTCGGATTTAAAAATTCCTATAGCATCAATAGTTTTATTTTCAAATCCGATATTCGTGAAATATGTTACAAACAAATCGCCTGATTTTATTTGCGGATGAATCGAAAGTTCGTAAAGAAGTTTTGCAATATTTACAGAATTGTGATGAAAAGTTTTTTCGTTTTCAAAAATATTGTAAGCAAATTTAAACACCGGATTTAAAGTAAAATCTTGATTAGAGAACGTAAAAGAGTAAAACTCGGGAGTAGAAAATGGTGATAAAAAAAATTTAAAAAGCAAATTTTTAACCAACTTATCAGAAATATCCAATAACGATTTTGAAAGAAAAAGTTCTTCATTGTTTGTCTTATTTCCAACGGAATGAACCGATACTTTTTCGATATTGCAATTTGTGTAATCTAACATAAATTTATTTATTATAATTTCTGCACTTTAAATACTTTATTTATTTTAGTTGAATAGATTGTTATAAAATACAATCCGCTTGAAAATTCACTAATGTCAAATTGATTTTCGGTAAAATTATTTGAAGATTTTAAATATTTTTCTTTAAGTATTTGTCCAATGTTATTTGTTAAAATTATTTTATAATCTTCATTTTCTTGTCCAGTATATTTTATATTTAAAAATCCATTAGTTGGGTTTGGGTACACACTAAAGTTATCTGCTAAATTATTTTCTAAAATAGTTGATACGGTGGAATATGCACAAATATCGAAATCACCAGAATATGCACCAATATCGTAACCAAAAACTCTAATTAAATATGTTGTTCCTGAAATGGGAGTGAAAGTTAATTGTTCAAGTACCATATTTCCATATAAATCGGCACAGGCAATTTGTGTTGGAGCAGAACAAATGCCAGAATAAACCCCAACACATGGGTCGATATTTCCTGAAGTGGGATTAACCGTAATTGTTATAGGAATTGTGTCGGTTGGTGTTATTGTAAACCAAACATCGTCGTCTGTTCTTCCTGATTGATAAAGTGAAGTGCATGAAGAACCACCATAATATGGAATATCGGGACTTTGATATGTGGCTCCGATTGTTGAGCAACTGGAACTGATGCATGAATAATTTATTGCAAGAACTGTTGGTGTTGGAGGACCGCAAGAATTATCATTATCACAAAGAACTGTATCAATAGTTCCACAACCACCTATAACAATATTAGAATTTGCGCATCTTGGGTCGTAACTACTAAGTTGAATAGCAGTGTAAGTATGGTAAGCAACTTTCCAATCGGCACCAGATGCTTCAATAACACGATAATTTCCATTTCCGTAATTTGTTTCAACAAGCCGCACATGCGAACCTGCCAAATTTACAATATCGCCAGGTTGTGTTTGTGATAAAGGAATAGAAGATGAAATATTCGGAAGAGTAGATGTAGAATATTTAGAAGTTCTTTCCCATACTCTTGTAACAAATCCCGAACAATCTTGTCCGCCTGCACATGATAGTGGAGCAGATGGAACACCTGAACAACCTCCACCCGAAGCAGAGCAAACTTGCCCAGCAGATTTGCAATTTGAAATTGCCGTTGCATATTCAGTTAACGATGACCAACCACCCCAGCAATATGGCAAAGAAATATATGTTCCAGCAGTAGTAATCCAAGGTGCAGTATAAATATTTCCACCACCACATGAAGTTCCACTCCATATATTACAAGTTGCTGCTGACCATGAAAAAGCACTGAAAGTTACAGCATTATTAATTATTTGAGTTCTTGAAATTTGCGAAAATGAATTTAATGTAATCAATATAAAAAACAAAATGAATAAGGGTTTTAATTTAATGAGAATTGTTTTCATCTTCTATTTTTTATTTTTAATAATTATCAGTATATTAATATTTAATTTTTTCATAGTTTGTGAATGTTTTCGCCATTGTTTGTGTCCTCACAAACAATGTGTACATTTCATTTGTTTGAAATATTATAAATCGTTCCGAAGCATCGGAACGAAAGCATTGTGTATCGGATTCTGAGTATAACTGTTTCATCTTTTTATTTTATAAATTGTTAAAACAATTAGTCTTCAACTTTTAATAAGTTATTGTTAAAATGATAATTCTTATCAATCAATGATTTCGGGTATCCATTAATATTTTTCTTAATCGTTTTTTTTATTTCTTTTAACGAATAAACATAGACACCTTCGGGTGATGTAATCATGTTGTATAATATACCATTGGTTAAAAGCGAAAATTCTTTATTTGATAGCACATAATAAACATCGGGAATTTTTATTTCGGCAATTATATTTCCTAATCCCGTATTAGTAATTTCAATGCTAACAATTTTTCTCTCTACACGAATTGGATTTTCTGAAATATAAGTTTGTACATCTAAAACAATACGATTTTTTGTAGAGCCAACAACATAAACTCCAGCAATTTTATTTTCAGAAAGAAATTCTTTTTTATTTATTTTACCTTTTATTAATACTGCTGTTATTGAATAAGCATTTTCGCCTTTTAATTGTGTTTTAATATATTTCCCCGATAAAGTTATCCATCCGCTATATTCAATTGGAGTTATTGAATTTCCGTTAACCTCTATTTTTAAGCAATTTCCCGAAGGAAGCAATAAATAAGTTGAATTATTAAATCGTGTTATTCTTTCAGTGCCAAGATATTTATCGGGAAATGGAAATTTGTTTTTTTCTTTGCCATTTTTATCATAAACGATAACTTGTTTTTCGCTTAGAACATAAAATAATCCATCATCATAAACAAAATCACGAGGTGCAAATATCACAGGAAATTTATTCGTTTTTTTCCCATCTATTGTGTTTATAACAATAATTTCACTTGTTGAATTGCATAAAAATGCGATTTTACTATTTTCTAATAATTCAAAAGATGTAGATCCTAAATTTGCACTAGGTACTTGCGAGTATGGAATTCCATCGTATGCATTCCATTTACATTGCAATACTTGATTAACTTCTAATGTTGATTGCAAATTGTTATTAGATACTTGTCCCCAACAATTTAACCCCACAAGGAAAGTTATTATAAATAAATTAATTTTAGTTTTCATTGTCGTAAAATCTTATATTGTTTTATTTGCATTTGAGTTTGTAAGAAAATATATCAATCTGATAGTTATCGGATTTCATTAACCCCGCCTTAAGGCTGTGGTTAATGAAACACCATATAAATCTGGACTTTAGTCCAAGAATTGCGGATTTAAGGATAATCACTAATTATTATATTTTATATCATTCTTTAATAAACGTTGTTACAAATACATTTTCCTTTTCCATTATTTTAATCATATAAACTGCCGGTGTTAAATTATCAATGTTTACCTTACCTAAATTCATCTGACCTAAAACCTGCGTTTTAAAGACAACCTGACCTAAAACATCAAAGATTTCAACTGATAATTTGTTATTCCATTTTTGTGGAATTTGAATATAAATGAGACTATATGCAGGATTAGGGAATAATAATGGCATCTCATTACTTTCGATTTCTGGATTATTTACAAAAATAATATTCAGCAACAATGTTGTAGAAGCGACACATCCAGACGAATTAGTTACAGTTAAAGTAACAGTATATAATCCTGGTGAAGAGTAAACATGAATCGGATTTTGCTGTGTAGTAATTGTACCGTCTCCAAAATCCCAATTCCAGCTATTTGCACCTGGAGCAACAGCAGTAAAGAAAATTGGTGAAAACACTTCCATGTTTCCAGTAGTAGAAATTTGAGGATTTAAAATATTCACTGTAATAACAGTTGAAGTAGTATCTGACCCAAAAGAATTGGTTGCTATTAGTATTACATTATATGTTCCTGATGTTGTAAACATGTGATATGGATTTTGATATAAAGAAGTGCTTCCATCTCCAAAATTCCATAACCAACTTGTTGCTATATTCAATGATTGGTCTAAAAACTGATACATACCCTGACATTGGTCAAGTACATTGACCGTGTACTGTGCAACAGGAGGTAAGGTATTCGACTCTATTACAACCGAATAATCTTCAAATTGACCATAATACGAGTTTGTACATGCATAAACCTGATTAGTATAATCATTACCTATTCTTAATCTTAAAGGAATATTAATTACGGCAGATGTTGGAATTGTAACATTAGCAACATGATTCCCTAATGCTGTTGAAACAAGAATTTGTTCAGAAGTTTCAAAACTTCCATTATTATTGAAATCAAGCCAAGCCTTTACATTTTGGGAGTAGGAACTACCTGTATTCACTGTTAAAGTATATGTCTGACCAGAAATAACATTTGTAAATTCGCTGCATGTTAAATCAAGATAGCCTTCAGTTGAACCTGCTGAAGAATGACTAATTGTATTAAATGTTACTTGAAATATACCAATGGTTGATTGAGGGGAAGTTGTAGTTGGACTGCAGGTTGCAGAGATTGGTCCACCAATATTGGGAACTGCAATTGATTGTATAATAGTATCACACCCATTAACATTGCAAACAATTAATTGTACAGAAAAAGTACCTCCTGATGTATATAAATGTGTTGGGTTTTGTAAAGTTGAAGTTGAACCGTCTCCGAAGTTCCAATGCCACGAAGTAGGTGTATTAGACGATGAGTCGGTAAAAAATACAGTTCCATTACAAAGTGAAGTTAAAGAACCAAAATAGGCACATGGAGAAAATGAAACATTAAGCGTACAGGGTATATTTACAGTTGGAGTTAAAGGGTCATTACTTTCAATTGCAATAGTATAATAGTAAGTACCTCCTGATAATCCACCCGATGTAAAAGACACATCAACATCCTGACTTGATCCTGAGCTAACATTTCCACTTGTGGGATTAATAATCATCCACGATGGAATTGTCCCAGAAGACCATTGAACAGCATTTGATATTATACGAGCTGCATTGTTATCATATTCATAAAAATCATATCCGATATAAATAACTTTACCCATTCCTATCTGCCTGTAAGTTACAACTTCATTAGTTAAAATATTATTATAATCTACTACACAATAAGCATCTGAATTAGTAAAGTTACAATAAATGGTTAAATTTTGTGCTGGTATTACTGATGGAAGCAAATTTGCCAAAGGATTAGAAGCATCTACAACATACATATTTCCAGATGAAGTATAATTAATTTGTGTTCCACTAAACAATCCCATATTAAAAATATGTTGATTTGAAATGTAATATGAACCCAGAAAAATTGCCGTTCCCCCATTACTTATAAATGCTTGAATAACGCTGGTTAATGGAGTAAAAGTACTTGCACTGCCCGTTTCAATTTCTGGTACTAATAAAACATTTTTTCCGATTAATTGTGTTTGAAGAACTGAAGCTGTTGTTGTACTGGTTGTTGTAAGTGTATAATTTGTAAAATATTGATTAATAGCTGCTATTGTATGTGGATATTCTTCGGCTAAATCAACTCCATAAGTCATTGCAAGAACTTGCACACTACCACCTGTACCACTTCCTATAGAATAATTAAGCGTATCTCCACCTATGTTCTGTATATGTAAGGGCAATGTAACAGTATCATGACATGATACAGAAACATTTAATGAAGTAGGTGTAACATTAATATCAGGTGCATCTAAAACATTACCGTTCAAACAAACATTATAAACTCCATCGTTAGTTGAAATAGTTAAATTTCCGCTATACGTTCCTAAAGTACTGGAACTAAAAGTTACAATAATAGAATTAGTGCTGTCGGGCAAAACAGTACCTGAAGAAACTGTTGCAGAAAATGCAGACGGTGTTGCAACCAATGAAGTTACTAATAGATTACCACAACCCGAATTTGAAATATAAATGGTATCAGTATATGAAGTCCCTGCATATATATCAGGGAAATTGATACAAGTATCAGATAAACCAGCAATTGGCGTTCCAATAACAGTCATAGTACAAGGTATTGTATCAATTGGACTCAACGGGTCATTACTTGAAATAACTATATCAGTATTGTAAACCCCTGCATTTAATCCTGTTGCATCAAATAAAAATGTCACAATTGCAGAATCACCAACATTTACTATTCCAGAATCAGGTGATACCGATAACCAGTCGGGTAAAATAAATTGATTATTCCATTGAACAGCATTAGCAATTAATCTGGTAGAATTATTATCATACGCATAGTAATCGTATCCTATATAAATTACTTTTCCCGACCCAATATTTCTATATGTTGCAATCTCATTATTTACATTAGAATAATAAATAGCACAAACAGCGTCGGTATTTGTAAAATTACAATATGTTACCAAACTTTGTGCAAGTATTGTTGATGGCAAACCATCAGTTAGAGGAGAAGGTGTTGAAGACACATTTAAATTTCCAGACGATACTGAACTAGTATAGGTGCCTGTAAACATCCCTGTATTGAACAAATGTTGATTTGAAATTGTACTTGATCCAAGAAAAATTACCGTTCCACCTCCACTAACAAATGATTGCAATACCGAAGCAAAAGGAATAAATGTACTGGCACTTCCGGACTCGATTTCGGGAATTAGGAAGACATTTTTTCCTGCAAGCAAAGTCTGAAGTACAGATGCTGATGTAGTAGTAGTTGTTGTTAATGTATAATCGGTAAAATACTGGTTAATTGCAGATATAGTATTAGGATATTCTGTGTATAAATCTGCCCCATTTGTATAAGCCAGTACCTGAAGATTAGTGCTTGTACTTCCACCTGAAATGTTGTAATTTAAATTTCCTTCTCCATTGTTATAAATAACCAAAGATTGGGAAGTTGTTCCATCACATATTGGTATGGTAACATTTATTGAAGTTGGCATATATGTAATTTGAGGTGCACCCGTTGCATTTCCTGTTAAACATACCATTGTATCAGGCAAATCAGAATCAATGATGATATTTGAAGTATAGCTGCCCATTGTATCGGGCAAGAATGTTACAATTACAAAACCTGTATCTCCTGGAAGAATATAATTTGGATGGACAATCTGGAATTGAACCAAAATACTTGTCATATCTGTGATGTGTAAAGTATCACATCCAGTATTATAAACCATCAAAGTATCAGTTAAAGAAGTTCCTTCCATTATTGAACCAAAATTAAGGCACGTATTTGAAAGTGAGATTTGAGGGTCACCCTGAATGTTTAAAACACAAGAAATTGTATCACTTGGATTTAATGGATCATTTGATAAAATTATTATTTCGCTATTGTAAGTGCCTGTATTTAATCCGGTTCCATCAAATGTAACATTTAAAATTTCAGTTGAATCCATAGGAATTGTTGCAGTATCCGGTAAAATAGATAGCCATTCCGGTAAAGTTCCCGTTTGTGCCCAAATCAAAGCGTTAGAAATAATACGGGCAGCATTGTTATCATATAAATAATAATCATATCCTATATAAATTACCCTGCCCATTCCTATTTGCCTATATGTTACGACTTCATTGGTTAAAATATTATTATAATCTACAACACAATAGGCATCTGTATTTGTAAAATTACAATAAGTTGTTGCACTTTGTGCGCTTATTATTGATGGAAGCATATCTGCTAAAGGGTGAGAAGCATTTAAAATATACATATTTCCAGAAGAAGCATTACTAATTTGTGATCCACTAAACAATCCCATATTAAAAATATGTAGATTTGAAATATAAGATGAACCTAGAAAAATTGCCGTTCCTCCATTACTTATAAACGTCTGGATAACACTAGCTAACGGTGTAAAAGTACTGGCAGACCCCGATTCGATTTCAGGAACTAATAAAACATTTTTCCCAACTAATTGTGTTTGAAGGACCGAAGCTGTAGTTGTAGTAGTTGTTGTAAGTGTATAATCGGTAAAATATTGGTTAATAGCCGATATTGTATTGGGGTACTCTGTTGCCATATCAGTTCCGTAAGTCATTGCCAAAACCTGAAGTGACCCGGGATTATTTCCATTAACTTCGATATTTAATGGACCATTTCCTGAATTACTTATTGAAAGAGGAACTGATGTAACTTGATCACATCCGGTTAATGTTACATCCAGTATTAATGGCGTTATTGTCATTTCAGGGGCTCCAACAGCAATACCATTTAAACATAATGTTGTATCAGGCAGATTCGAATGTAACACAATATTAGAAGGATAAATTCCAATAGCAACAGGTTCAAACTTAACAACTATCAACCCTGTATCTTCAGGTAAAATATTGTTTGTAAAATTTACTATTTGATATGGACCAGTTAAAATGTCCACTCCACTAATTGATAATGTATCGCATCCAGTATTAATTACAGAAAAAGTATCAATTAAAAATGAATTTTCCATTATTGAACCAAAATTTATACATGTTGATAACAATGTAATTTCTGGTTGGCCAATAATTGTCATTGTTACAGGTATAGTATCTATAGGATTTAATGGGTCATTTGTGTTTAAATATAAATTTGTAGTATAAGTTCCTGAATTATTTCCATTAGTTGATAAAGTAACATTAAATACTCCACTAGAACCAGTAGAAATTGTATCTGTAATTGGTGTAACCGACAAATAATCGGGCAAAGTACCGGTTTGTGCCCAAACCATAGCATTAGCAATAATACGAGCTGCGTTGTTATCATAAGCAAAATAATCATATCCGATATAAATAACCTTACCTGTTCCTATCTGCCTATATGTTATAACTTCATTGGTTAAAATATTATTATAATCTACAACACAAAAAGCATCTGAATTAGTAAAGTTACAATAAACGGTTGAATTTTGTGCTGGAATTACTGATGGAAGTAAATTGGCTAAAGGATTTGAAGCATCTACAACATACATATTTCCAGATGAAGAATAATTCATTTGTGAACCACTAAACAATCCCATATTAAAAATATGTTGATTCGAAATACTAGATGATCCCAGAAAAATTGCCGTTCCTCCATTACTTATAAATGCCTGAATAACGCTGGTTAATGGAGTAAAAGTACTTGCACTACCCGATTCGATTTCGGGAACTAATAAAACATTCTTCCCGATTAATTGTGATTGAAGAACAGATGCTGTTGTTGTACTCGTTGTTATAAGTGTATAATCGGTAAAATATTGGTTAATAGCCGATATTGTATGAGGGTACTCTGTTGCCATATCAACTCCGTAAGTCATTGCTAAAACATTTAGCATATTAGTACTTCCTGTATTTTCTACATCAACAACTAATTCGCCCGTACCAGAATTAGTTACAGTAAGTGGAACTGTAATTGAATCATTACAATTTGCAAGAGTAACATTAATACTAAGTGGTGAGATGGAATATGAAGGTGCAAGTTGAACTGTAATTGTTTTAGTTATTGTATCACTTGAATAACAATTAAATGCAATTAATGAAATTGTATAATTGCCAGAAGTTGAGTATGCATGACTGGGATTTTGAATAGTTGAAGATTGTCCATCGCCAAAGTCCCAAATCCATGATAAAGGAATATTTGTTGTTTGATCGGTAAACTGAACTGATGCACTTAAGGGTGGGTTAATATCAGAAATTGAAAAATCAGTTATAGGTCCTGTGCCTGATGGAACCACGGAAGTCCATGATGCCGAATAACCAGTACTGGTATAACCACAACCATCTGTTGTAAATGTAATATACATATAACCAGAGGAAGCTATTATGGTAGCAGGGATTGTATTACCTGAAGCTGTAAGTAAAAGTGGACTGGAAGCGTTAGGTCCATCGTAAACTCTTAAAATATCGTAATTAGACTCAGTACTAAACTGAGAAAAAGTCATAGTTATGCTTTGAGCACAAGGAATACTAATTAAAAATGTACAATCTAGTAAATCTGAATAATTGCCAGTAGAACCACCTGAATCGTACAGTATGCCAGAGGTAGCTATTGTTGATGTAGTTGAACACATATCGTATTCGTTTAATACCTTAATATAATTTGCTTTAACTAAGGTATCTATTCCGTAAGTATCAGTAACGATTAAGGTTACTGAAAAATCACCTAAGGAATTATAAATTACACTGGGGTTCTGTTGGGTTGAAGATGAAGGTATTCCACCAGGGAAAGACCAATTCCATTGTGTAGGAGTATTTAATGACAGGTCGCTAAAAATTACAGTTGAACCTGTATTTACAATTGAATCATCTGCACAAAATTTAGCTATTGGCGGATTTAAATTTTGATTAATTATAACGGTATAATCTTCGTATTGTCCATTTTGTAAGGTAGCACATGCAGTTGTAATTGTGTATAACGAATTATCGGATGCAACTCTTAATCTTAAAGGAATATTATAATTTGTTGTTGCAGGAATAATAATATTTCCATCATGATTTACTAATTTATTCAAAGAATTAAAAACAACTTCATTGGTATTATTAAACTGTCCGTTATTATCAAGATCTATCCATATTTTTACATTTTCGTTGGTATATGCTCCAGTCGTCACATGTACGGGATAGGAAAGACCTTCTGTTACAGTAGTGGAATTTGAACAGGTAAAATCTTTATATCCCTCTGAAGATCCTACTGAAGAATTGCTTATTGTATTTAAAGCAACATACCAAATTCCAATTAATCCATTTGAAACAGCTCCTGGAGTACATGATGCAGAAATTGGACCTCCTGTGTTTGTTACGGTAATTAAATTTGGCATAATCAAAGTATCAGCATTACCACATGTTGCAACTCCATTAGCTATCAGACTTACAGTATAAGTTCCCACTCCGGTATATGAATGTGATGGATTTGCTAGTGTACTTGTTGTAGCATCTCCAAAATTCCACAAATAACTTGTTGCATTATACGATGAATTTGTAAAATTTATACTTGCAGGTATCGTACACGAGTATGTATTGCTTGCTATAAATCCTGCTATAACAGCATTACTGAAAATAGAACCAACTCCAACTGCATACCATGCATTTGTTGTTGCAATAACTTCAGGAGAGCAGTTACCAAATAAATCAATGGCAGATTGAATTGAATAAAATCTGGCATCATCATAAGTAGAAGAAGGAGTCAAATATGTAACCAGACTCCTGTATGCAATACTTGCAGCACTATTCATCCCTATTCCATTTACTGTAAAGCTATTTCCAATATCATTAACACCGGTAGCACCATTAGTCAATAAATAAAACCAAAAATTCATAACGCCACTATTACAATGAACTTCTTCAAATGGATCCCAATAATCTCCCAGATATGTATCCGGATTTCCATAAAGATTAGGGTTCGACATACTTCTAAAAGCTGTTCCAGAGGTAGATACTTGGTCCCCCATAAGATAATTTGCTGTTGTTGGATTCGCATAAAAATCAATAACAACTCCAAAAACATCACTGTATGATTCATTTAATGCTCCAGACTCACCAGAATATATCAACCCTGCTGAATTTTCGGTAACACCGTGAGTAATTTCATGTGCAACAATGTCCAGACTTGTTAAAGGTGTATATCCACTGTACAAATCACCATCACCATACCACATAGCAGTACCATCCCAAAAAGCATTCACATAATCGTAACTGTAATGTACATAACTTAACATTTTAGCTCCAAACCCATCATAAGAATTTCTTCCAAATGTATTATAATAATAATCATAAGTAGCTTCAGTTCCAAAATGTGCATCATAAGCAGCATTATCCTGATTTGTTGTAGTATTCCAAATATTATCAGTATCAGTAAAATCAACTGCTGATGAAGAAGATGTAGAATTGTTCAAATCATAAGTTTCAATACCGCCTCCTCTGCCCGATTCGCGTAAACGATAATACCCTGAATAACTATCAGCCATAATGTTTCTTGTTCCATTGTACATTGTGGCAGCGCTACCCTGAACATCAGCAATCTGAATTCTGTTAATTGTTTTCTCAATTCTACCATTCTCTGCATTTACATATATATAATATCTTTTCAATGGTTCAATAGAATATATATCAAATTTCCATGTTAATTGATATTTGTTATTGTTCCACAATAATACCTGTTCACCTTCAGGATTTTTTTCGTTGCTAATATTATTTTGGTTCCATTTATAGGTTTTGCAATTCATCCATTTTAATGATATTTCAAACGCATCATACTCATTTATTTTAGAAATTGTACGATTAAAAACAAGATTATGTAACTCCGCATTAATACTAATTATATGATTATTTAAAATATGTACTTTTATAACAGTTGGTTCTAATTTTATATTTTCAGAAAGAACAGAAAATGTAAAATGTGTATATCCTATTTTATCTTTTTCGGTTTTCTGAATTTTTAATTCAATATCCTGAGGAATTTTCAACTCTTCTCTTAACCAATTTTCGGTTTCAGAAGTTTTAATTATAACATCTGAACGTAATTTTAGAAATTTTAAAGATGATGTCCCTTTTTCCAAGACAACAATTTCGGTTCCAGGAAAACGAGCATCTGCTTCCTGACCTATAAATATTTGTGCATTTGTTAAAGTACACACAAATAAAAAAATCAAGAAAAAAACTGATTTAATGTTCATAGCATTATAATTTTAATTGTTTAAAATAAATATTATTTAAATGTAAGCAATAAATTTTCTTATACGAAAAGAAATAAAAAAAGTTATATCCTGAAAACGGGATAAATTTCCGCATTTTATTTCGTACAAGCGGGACAAAAAAGGTATAGAGGTATAAGGTATAGCCCAAAATCTCAAGACCCAAGTCTCAAATCCCAAGCCCCAAACTTGGAATTTGGGATTTGAAATTTGGGACTTGGAACTTGGGTTCTGCGGGTTATACCCTATACCTTTATACCCTATACCTTAAACTCAAATGTAATAATTTACCACGTAAGATATGTTTTATAAGTTCATATATCGTTATCCAACATATTATCCAACGTTGTGAAAACCGTTCAAAGTATAGTTGGCGTGGATAAAAGAAATATAATTTAAAATAAAGGGCTTTAGCCCTTAAAAAACAACAAAATAAAGCGTCAATTTTGTAAACTTTATTTCCTTACAAGTCCTTAAAATGCGATTAGATATTTTTTTTAACTTAATTGTTGTTTGTATCATTTTCTTTTATACCTTTGCGGTTTATTTGTAATGTTCAATTGATAATTGCTTAATCCTTAAAAATATATCATGGCTCATACAAAGAACTTATAAATCACAAATCATAAATCGTAAATCATAAATCGTAATCATAAATTATTTATATGGCATTTAGAAGAGATAACAAAGTAAAAAACATTTTTTCAAAAATTTTAATTGGATTAGCTTCTCCCGAAGAAATTCTCGAACGTTCGAGTGGCGAAGTTATTAAACCCGAAACAATTAATTACAGAACATATAAACCTGAACGTGACGGGTTATTCTGTGAAAGAATTTTCGGTCCAGTAAAAGATTACGAATGTCATTGTGGCAAATATAAGAGAATCAGATACAAAGGTATTGTTTGCGACAGATGTGGTGTTGAAGTTACCGAAAAGAAAGTACGCCGTGAGCGTAGCGGACATATCGAATTGGTAGTTCCTGTTGCACATATCTGGTATTTTCGTTCGTTGCCAAATAAAATAGGAGCATTATTAGGTTTACCATCAAAAAAACTTGATGCCATAATTTATTACGAACGTTATGTTGTAATAAACCCGGGTGTTAAAGCATCAGAAAATGTCAAAAAGATGGACTTTCTTACCGAAGAAGAACATGTTGCTATAACTGATTCGCTTCCAAAAGACAATCAATCTCTTGATGATTCAGACCCTAATAAGTTTATTGCAAAAATGGGTGCTGAAGCACTTTACGAACTTTTATCGCAAATTAACCTTGATGAACTGTCGTACTCACTTCGTGACCAGGCAAAAAATGAAACTTCGCAACAACGTAAAAGCGAGGCACTTAAACGTTTACAGACCATTGAAGCATTCCGCGAATCGAAAAATGTTAATCATCCTGAATGGATGATATTAAAAGTTATTCCCGTTATTCCACCTGAACTCCGACCACTTGTTCCACTTGATGGTGGCAGATTTGCAACAAGCGATTTAAACGATTTATACAGAAGAGTAATAATCAGAAACAATCGTTTAAAACGATTAATTGATATTAAAGCACCTGAAGTTATTTTACGAAACGAAAAACGTATGTTGCAGGAAGCTGTTGACAGTTTACTTGACAACTCCCGCAAATCGAATGCTGTAAAAACAGATGCTAACCGTCCGTTAAAATCATTAAGCGATAGTTTGAAAGGTAAACAAGGACGTTTTCGTCAGAATTTACTTGGTAAACGTGTTGATTATTCGGCACGTTCAGTAATTGTTGTAGGACCAGATTTGCAACTTCACGAATGTGGTTTACCAAAAGATATGGCTGCAGAGCTTTATAAGCCATTTATTATCAGAAAACTAATTGAACGAGGAATAGTTAAAACTGTAAAATCAGCAAAAAAAATAGTTGACCGTCGCGATTCAGTTGTTTGGGATATTCTCGAAAGCGTATTAAAAGGACATCCTGTATTACTTAACCGTGCACCAACTTTGCACCGTTTAGGTATTCAGGCGTTTCAGCCAAAACTCATCGAAGGTAAAGCCATTCAGTTGCATCCACTTGTTTGTACAGCATTTAACGCTGACTTTGACGGTGACCAAATGGCTGTTCATCTTCCATTAGGCAATGCAGCAATTTTAGAAGCACAATTATTAATGTTAGCTTCTCACAATATTCTTAACCCTGCTAATGGTGCACCAGTTGCAGTTCCTTCGCAGGATATGGTATTAGGATTATATTACATTACTAAAGCAAGAAAAAATACAAAAGAAAATCCTATTAAAGGTGAGGGTTTAGTATTTTATTCGCCCGATGAAGTTATTATTGCATATAACGAAAAAGCAATTGAACTGCATGCAAATATTAAAGTTAAACTTCAAGATGTGGTTGATGGTAAACCAGTTGTAAAATTAATTGAAACTACAGTTGGTAGAGTTATTTTTAATGAAGTTGTTCCAAAAGAGGCTGGTTATATAAATGAACTATTAACAAAAAAATCGTTACGCGATATTATTGCTAATGTTTTAAAGGTTGCTGGTATAGCTACTACAGCAAAATTTTTAGATGACATTAAAAACCTTGGATATAAAATGGCATTCAAAGGTGGATTATCATTTAATTTAAACGATGTAATTATCCCAAAAGAAAAAGAAGTGTTAGTTAACGACGGTTATCTTCAGGTTGAAGAAGTAATGTCGAACTACAACATGGGATTTATTACAAATAACGAACGTTACAATCAAATAATTGATATTTGGACACATACGAACGCTAGATTAACTAGTTTAGTATTAAAACAAATATCAGAAGACAATCAGGGTTTTAACCCTATTTATATGATGCTTGACTCTGGTGCCCGTGGTTCTAAAGAACAAATTCGTCAGTTGTGTGGAATGAGAGGATTAATGGCAAAACCACAAAAATCTGGTTCAACCGGTAACGAAATTATTGAAAATCCGATTTTAGCAAACTTTAAAGAAGGACTTTCGGTATTAGAGTATTTTATATCAACACATGGTGCACGTAAAGGATTGGCCGATACTGCATTAAAAACAGCCGATGCTGGTTATTTAACCCGAAGACTTGTTGATGTTTCTCAAGATGTTATAATTACTAATAATGACTGTGGCACATTAAGAGGTTTGGTTGCTTCAACTTTAAAGAAAGGCGAAGAAGTTGTTGAAACTTTATACGATAGAATTATAGGACGAGTATCTGTCCATGATATTTATCATCCTAATACTGGGAAGCTTATTATTGGAGCAAGTGAAGAAATTAAAGAAGAAGTTGCAAAATTAATTCAGGAATCTCCAATTGAACAAGTCGAAATTCGTTCAGTATTAACATGCGAATCTAAAAAAGGAGTATGTGCAAAATGTTATGGTCGTAATTTATCTAACGGAAAAATGGTAGAAATGGGTGAAGCTGTAGGTGTTATTGCTGCCCAGTCAATTGGCGAGCCAGGAACTCAGCTTACTTTGCGTACATTCCATGTTGGTGGTGTTGCTGCAAATGTTACAACAGAAACAAATATTATTGCCCGTTACGATGGAGTATTAGAAATTGACGAGTTAAGAACTGTTGAGTATTCTGAAGATAAAAATTCGAAAACTGAAATAGTAGTGAGCCGTTTGGCTGAAATGAGAATAGTAGATAAAAATACAGGCATAATATTAATGACACATAATATCCCTTATGGTTCTAAATTATTTTTTAAAAATAATTCTAATGTGAAAAAAGGAACTGTTATTTGCGAATGGGACCCATATAATGCTGTTATTATTTCAGAAGCTTCAGGAAAGGTTGATTTCGAAAATGTTATTGATAGTATAACTTTCCGTGAAGAATCTGATGAACAAACTGGTTTTAAAGAAAAAGTAATTATCGAAACCAGAGATAAAACAAAGAACCCAATAATTAAAATTATTGCAAACACTGGTGAAGTTATAAAAAACTACAGCATTCCTGTTGGTGCTCATATTTCTATAAATCAGGGCGATAAAATTAAAACAGGAACAGTTATAGTTAAAATCCCGAGAAATGTTGGGAAATCGGGTGATATTACCGGTGGTTTGCCAAGAGTTACCGAATTATTCGAAGCTCGTAATCCGTCTAACCCTGCCGTTGTTGCCGAAATTGATGGAGAAGTTACTTATGGTAAAATAAAAAGAGGTAATCGTGAAGTTTCAATTACTTCTAAAACAGGCGAAATTAAAAAATATCTTGTTCCCTTATCAAAACAAATATTAGTTCAGGAAAGTGATTATGTTCGTGCTGGTACTCCATTATCTGATGGAGCTATTACACCAAATGATATATTAGCAATTAAAGGACCAACAGTTGTTCAGGAATATATTGTTAATGAGATACAGGAAGTTTATAGACTGCAAGGTGTTAAAATTAATGATAAACATTTTGAAGTGATAGTTCGCCAAATGATGCGTAAAGTTCTTATCGAAGACCAAGGTGATACACGTTTTCTCGAAAAATCCCTTGTTGATAAACTTGATTTTATGGAAGAAAACGATTGGATTTATGACAAAAAAATTGTTACAGATTCAGGCGATTCTGAAAATCTTAAACCGGGAATGATTATTACAGCACGTAAATTACGCGACGAAAATTCTTTGTTAAAACGTAAAGATAAAAAACTTGTATCGGCAGTTGATGCTATGCCTGCTACTTCAAGTCAGGTTTTGCAAGGAATAACAAGAGCTGCACTTCAAACTAAAAGCTTTATGTCGGCTGCCTCATTCCAGGAAACTACCAAAGTGCTTAATGAAGCTGCAATAAGAGGAAAAATTGATTATTTGCAAGGACTTAAAGAAAATGTTATTTGTGGTCATTTAATTCCTGCTGGAACAGGTTTGCACGAATATCAAAAACTAATTGTTGCACCTATTCTGGAACCTGAAACTACAATAACTCGTAAAAAAGGAGTTGAGGTTGAATGAAATAAATGGAAATTGCTCGAAATAAATTGAGAGGAAAAGATTGATGTAGATTGAAAAGCAAAGATTGGGAAGACAAGATTAATTATATTTGAGGTTAAGGTTAAGGTTGAGGAGATTGGGAAGACAAAATTGAAAGGATTGGAAAAACAAGATTGAAGAAAAACCTTCAAACAATGAACAGTGAACAGTATGTAGTAAGTAGTATGCAGTAAGCAGTCAGCAGTGAACTATAAACTCGAAACTGAAAACTTTTTTGAACAATGAACAGTAAATTGAAATTAAAAACAGAAATAAATTGAAATTAGTAGAAACAATTGAATGACTATGTATGACAATGTATGACTATTGAATGACAGTGAGTTTTTTTGAACAATGAACAGTGAATAGTGAACAGTGAACTTTTTTGAACAATAAACTTTTTGAACAATAAACATTTTTTAATTATGGGTGATAATAAAAATATTAAGAACGGACAGATAAATATTGAATTAGATGAAGAAACAGCACAGGGAATTTATTCTAATTTAGCTGTAATTACTCATTCCAGTTCTGAATTTATTATTGACTTTGTTAGAATAGTTCCAGGAGTTCCTAAAGCAAAAGTGAAATCAAGAATTATTCTAACGCCCGAACATGCAAAACGTTTATTGTTTGCTCTTAAAGAGAATTTAACAAAGTTTGAGTCCCAGTTTGGAACTGTAAAGGTTAACGAAATGGGTCCAATTTTACCAATGAATTTTGGCGGACCTACTGGCGAAGCTTAATATATTAATGCTTTCCTGCCTTTGTTGGAGTATTCTCCAACAAAAATGATTAAATTTATGTTTTATGTGCAACCTTAATGAATAAGTATATGTCTAAATGCTATTATTAAATTATTAATGAATAAAATAGCAGTTTTTGTTTTTTTGTCAATTGTTTTTTTTCAGTATTCGTGCAAAAAAAGCAATCCCGAACCAGATAAAGATATTCAGTCAATAATAGATAATACTTTAGCTGATAATATGTTGCAAGATGTTTTAATTACTTTAAATAATTATGCAAATAATTATTTAACAAATAATTCATCAAAAATTGATACTGTACCAATAGTAACAATATCTCCTCAATATCCGCTCGACTCTTTTCCAAAGACAATGCAAATTGATTATAGAGATGGGATTAATTGTAGCGATGGAAAATTAAGGAAAGGGAAAATAATTGCAACAGTTTATAGTTTTTGGAATTTATCAGAAAATGATAGTATGACTGTTGAGCTTGTTGATTTAACAATTGACAGTATTAATGTAAATTCCAATATTGTAATAAAATTTATTGGGGATACTACTAATATGAAATATAATTTTAAAACTTCAAACTGTATATTTAGTTTTAACAATGGCGAAAATTTCCAAATACACTCAAATAAAACAATTAATTACATTTCAGGGTTTAAAACAACAAATGACCTTTCTGATGATATTTTTTTAATTGATGGCGAAAGCAACGGAATTAACCGAAAACAAATTGGGTTTGAAGCTAACATTATTAGTTCAATTAAATATGTATCACAATGTTATGGTGGTACTATAACACAAGGTAAATTAGAAATAATACCTCAAGATGCTACCAAAAGAGTTGTAGATTTTGGCGAAGGGAACTGCGATAAAATTGTAAATATTACAATAAATGGTATTTCTTTTGAAATAGAATTATAGTAACCTACTGATGTTACGTAAAAGAGTTTCTACCAATTATTATTTCTCGCAAAGGCGCTATTACGCCAAGAAAAAGTAATTTACCCCGTTAGATATATTTGAAAAAGGTATCATTTATTAATTTAGGGTTTTAAGTTTTCAGTTTGAGGTTATTAAAAAAACTCCAGACCTTCAACTAAAAACTTGAAACCAGAAACCAGAAACCAGAAACTATAAATTTAAAGGATTTTTCACCAACTATTGAGAATTTACATATTACATTCAAAATTTTATCACAAACGAAGCAATAAAAACAAATATTCCAAAAAGTACAATTACTGCACCTGTTATTTTATTTATCCACCAAAGTCTTTTTAAGTTGAATTTTTTTCTGAATGAATTTACTATATTTGTTAAAATTAACCACCAAAACATTGCACCAGCAAAAACACCAATAACAATAAACACCAAATCAATAAAAGTATTTTGCACTTTAATTACTCCTGAACTTGCGAATACAGCTCCAAAAACAAAAACAGTAACAGGGTTTGATAGCGTTAAAAAGAAAATTGATATAAAATCGCTTAATAAATTATTTTTTTTCCTGTTTTGCTTGCGAATTTGAATAGCTGGATTAGTTAAAAAAATTTTTAACCCTAATAAAACAAGAATAACACTGCCAATAATTCTTAAAGTAAATTGCTGTTGTTCTATAAAATTAGAAATAAAACTTATTCCAAAAGCAGCAATAATAGCAAAAAAAGTATCGGAAGATGCAGCACCGGCACCAGAAATTATTCCCGCCCAGCGACCTCTGTTTAATGTTTTTTGTATGCAAATAAGTCCAATTGGACCAAGTGGAACTGATGCCGAAAATCCTAAAATCACTCCATTAACAAACGACATTATTCCCATAGCTGTTTTTCTAAAATTCAGGTATTTTATTAATAAGTTCTGAGTCGTTGTTGTTAAACCGTTCAAGAATTTCGGTGTCTTCGAGTTCTTTAGATAAAGAGCGAATTGTTTCTAAAGGAACTTTAAACAAATCGAGCATAATTAATCCATCTAAGGCATTATTGAATTTTGGGTCAATATTAAAGCTTATAATTTTAGCATTTAATTTTATGTATTTTTTAAGCAAAACGGGTAATTTGAAATTTGCCGGCTCTATTTCTTCAATAAGCTTGTCGAATTTATTAAGGTCGTTACTTGTAGTCTCAAGAATTAAATTAGTGTCAATTTCCGGAAATTTTGCTTTAAATTGTGTGCGTGGCTTTATAAACTGCGATAACTCATTATTGAAATAATTCGATTTAATAAATTCTGTTATTAGTGCTTTTGATACTTTACTAAATTGATTACTTATACTCACAGGTCCAATTAAATATCTGTATTCTTTATGTTTCAACAAAAAGTACAGTATGCCTTTCCAAAGTAAAAAAAGTGGAATTGGTTTTTGTTGATATTCTTTACAAATAAACGAACGTCCAAGCTCAAGCGATTCACTTAAAATAGGCAACATTTTATCGTCAATCCGAAACAAACTGTACAAATAGAAGCCTTTTTTCCCGTATTGATTAATTATATCGTGTCCTTTACCAACTCTGTACGAACCAACAATTTTATTTTCCTTGTTATCCCAAATAAACAAATGAAAATAATATAAATCAAATTCGTCAAGGTCGGTGCTTTTATTTGTTCCTTCGCCAACATTGCGAAAAGTTAATTCTCTTAAACGTCCAATTTCATTAAGTATGTTTGGAATTTCGAATGATGGAACACAGTAAACGCTAAAGTTGCTAACATTAAATAAAAAATGTTTTTTAGAAATGTTCGAAACGTCATGAATTAATTTTTCTGTTGGAATTGTGTCAACAATTTTATCTGGCTCGTATTGTTGTTTAAGTTGATAACGATAAAAATTTTTTACATCAATAGTACTTCCAAGTGCATAAGTTTTAACACGTAAAAATCTGCCAAATTGTGCAATGTTACTAAAATGTTCAAGGTCGGTACTCGAAATTGGATTTCCAATACGAATAACAATATCCCTATTTCTTCTGTTAAATAATTCCTGTGGTAAATTATTCGATTTTAACATTGGGTGTATTACACTCATTAAATTTAAGTTAGAGCGATTACGTCCTAAAAAATTAATTGGGACAACAGGTAAATCCGTTTTTTTTATAAATTTTAAAATAGAAAATTGCCATTCTGCATCGCTTATTTGGCGAATGTTTGGTTTGTATGAGGAAGTTCTACCAGCAGGAAAAACTCCAAGCGGGTGTCCATTATTCAAATGCTCAAAAGCGTGTTTCAAATCAGTTAAACTTCTATTTTTATCATCTGGTAAATCTAAAGTGTTTATAGGCAACAATAGATTTTCGAGAGGTTTTATTCGCTGTAACAAATAACTCGACATTATTTTATAATCGGGACGAACTTTAGATAAAATCTTTAATAACAATATACCATCAATTCCGCCAAAAGGATTATTAGAAACTGTTATAAAAGCTCCATTAGAAGGAATTCTTTTCAGTTCTTCATTATTAAATTCAAATTTTAAATTTAATCGCGAAATAACAGCATTAATAAAATCAATTTCGCTGTCGTTTTTATGTGCTTCGTAAAAATTGTTAATCTTTTTTACCTGAGTAACTTGCAAAAGTAACCTTGTAAAACCTCCTTTGCCAAAACCGGCTTTTATAGCAGAACGTAATTCATCGGGAGTAATTAAAGTCATTTTTATTTATTTTATGCAAATATCACATTTCTCTGCAAAATTAAAAAACGAAAACACATTTTTTGAATTTTAAATCTTAATTTTGTGTAATTATTAGAAATTGTGCAGCGTTTTTTTGCCACAGATTACAATAATTAGTGCCTGTCCATAAAATCAGTGTCTGATTCATAATGTTCGAGTTTGAGGCATACGAAGTTTTGAAAACCAAGGAGTTTACTGTAGTAAATGA
>MENF01000026.1:0-2199 GCA_001769035.1 Bacteroidetes bacterium GWA2_32_17 | reverse complement strand
AACCAAGGAGTTTACTGTAGTAAATGACTGTTTTCAAAACGAGTATAACGAAAAAATCGGACATTATGGACAGACACTAATTTACACAGCCCCGATAACAATCGGGATTAAAACTACCTTTGGTAGTTTTTTTTAGTAAAAATTAAAATAATAATAATCTGTGGCAAAAAAATAGTAGTGATGTAATTACAAATTTTATATTTTGAAAAAATCCATATTAGATATTATATCCCCTTTATCAAGCATTTGCACAACATCATTTTATCAAAATATAACAAATAGAAAACTTATATTCCCATTTTATCATTCTGTTTCCGATATTCCACAATTACACATAAGTTCTTTATATACAACCCGTTCTGTTATTGAGTTTAAAAAAGATTTGGAATTTTTATTAAAACATTACGAAATTATTGAGCCCGATAAAGCTTTTATATTAATTACAAAAAAGCAACAACCTATAAAACCCTCTTTCCTGCTATCTTTTGACGATGGGCTTTCGGAATTTTATGAAATAATTGCACCAATATTAATACAAAAAGGCATTCCCGCTATTAATTTTATAAACACCGCTTTTGTTGATAATAAAGATTTATTTTACCGCTCCAAAGCAAGTTTGCTTATTAATCATATAAAAGAAAATCCTCAACTTAACAAATTATTGTCAGTTTTTTTAGCCGACAATGGTTTTACAAATAACAATTTGTACAATATAATTCTTTCAATAAATTTTAATAATCGGGAATTGTTTGATAAAGCAGCTAAAATTTGCAATTATAGTTTCGAAGACTTTTTACAAGTTAAAAAGCCATATTTAACATCAGTTCAAATAAATGAATTATCCAAACAAGGATTTTTATTTGGTGCTCATAGTATTAATCACCCAAAATATTCGGAATTAAATTTACAAGAGCAAATTCGTCAAACTCAAGAATCTGTCGAGTTTGTTAAAAATAAATTCGAGCAACCCTATAAATTATTCGCTTTTCCTTTTACTGATTTCGGAGTATCTCCCGAATTGTTTAATAAATTTTTTAATCATGAAAATCATATATTAGATTTTTCTTTTGCAACCGCAGGATTAAAAAATGATGAATTTTGCAGAAACATTCAACGTATTCCAATGGAGGGAACAAGTGCAAATGGAAAAAAAATAATTAAAACGGAATATTTATATTATTTATTGAAAGTGGCATTGTCCAAAAATTGTGTAATTCATAAATAATTTGATTTAAAAAATTTTTTACCTTTGCAATTCTAAAAAAAATGCCCGGATGGCGGAATTGGTAGACGCGCTGGTCTCAAACACCAGTGAGGTCATACTCGTGCCGGTTCGACCCCGGCTCCGGGTACAAACAAAAAGCCCTCGTGTTATGAGGGTTTTTTTATTACTTTTGCAAAATGAATAAAAAAGAATTTCTTTCGTCCCAGTCCGAAAAGCAAATTATACTTGATAAACGTTATCTGCAAATGGCAAAAATTTGGGCAGAAAATAGTTATTGCGTAAGGCGAAAAGTAGGAGCATTAATTGTTAAAGATAAAATGATTATTTCCGATGGCTACAACGGAACTCCTTCAGGTTTTGAAAATAAATGCGAAGATGAAAACAATAAAACCTATCCTTATGTATTACATGCCGAGGCAAATGCAATTACAAAAGTTGCAAAATCTAATAACAGCAGTTTAGGTGCAACTTTATATGTTACAACTTCACCTTGTGTAGAATGTTCTAAACTTATTATTCAGGCAGGAATTTTAAGAGTTGTATTTTGCGATAAATATCACAAAGAAGATGGTTTGAATTTGTTACAAAAAGCTAAGATAGAAGTAATTCATCTCCCGTTTTAAATAAATATTAAAAGAATGTTTTAATCCTAAATCCTAATACATAAATAACAAATAACAAATTCCAAGTAACAAAATCCAAGTAACAAAATCAAAATTTCAAAACTAATAATTATTGATAACGCAGAAAAATATAAATATTAGACGCAGATTTATTATGATAATTATGATGAAACATCCACGACTAAATAAAGACACACAAGGGAATGATTATATTTAAGGTTGAGGTTAAGGGATAAGATTGAGAAAATAAGATTGAAAAGATTGAGAAAACAATATTGAGAAGAAAGATTGAAAGGATTGAAAAAACAAGATTGAATAGATTGAGAAGACAAGATTGAAGAACGTCTTCAT
>MENF01000025.1 GCA_001769035.1 Bacteroidetes bacterium GWA2_32_17 | reverse complement strand
ACTATTTTACTATTTTTTCTTGCAAATATTTTCATAGTTTTATAACGTTATTTAACTGAATACTATTTTATTGAATACTTTTTAAGGGACGACTATTTAATTTCAGACTATATTTGTATGATTATAAAACCATGTGTAAACAAAGTTGAGAATCAAGTATTAAAAATTATTTATGTAAACATGAACTTTCAGCAGCTATCTGCACATTGTTAATAAAACTTTCGAACTGCAATGATTTTAATCTTTCTATATTTCTCGAAAATTTTGTCTTGTTAACTTATTTGTAACTATTCAGTATGCATAAAATTATCACGCAAAGTCGCAGAGAACGCAATGAAAATAGAAAAAAGAAATGGGTGAACTCACAGGGTTTAGCAATGTCAAAGTCAGTAAAAAAATAGAAATTTTTATGAGATGACAGTCTTTCGACAAGCTCAAGATGACAGCCTGTTATGATGTTAAACCACGCAATCGCTCGTTTTCGAAGCATCGGGACTGTGAATAATTGTTTCTTTCAGATTTGACCTGCTTTAGCACGCAATGAAAAAAATCATAAATGATTTTTTTAACTCTGTGAGCTTAAAACTTTGCGAGCATTGCGTCTTTGCGTGACAATATGTTTGCGAGAAATATGGTGCAAGTTAAACGAAAAATTATATTAACTTTGACACTGATTAGTTACACTTATTTTAATAAAATTGCACTTTATTACATTTATTATGCAAAAACTTTTTTTCTTTATTTTTTTTTCAATAGTTATTTCATTAAATTCTATTGCTCAGGTTTCAGTAAAATTAACACTGCAAAACAACAAATTTAAACAAGCATTTTTTTGTTCTGTATTTGGACAAAAACTAAATGTTATTACAACAAATAAATTTGTAGGAGATGCTATACAATTTAATAGTAACAATAATATTCCTAAAGGATTGTACATGATTTTTCTTGATGATAGTTCTAAAATTGAAATTATTATTGACCACGATTCAGAAATAATTCTTAAAACAAAATACCCGCAACTAATTGATAGTATGGATGTATTAAAAGGTAACGAAAATAAAACATACTACACATTTATTCAATATAAAAATTCTCAAATAAAAAATTTAAACAAAATTATTGAGTCTGTCAAAGAAAAACTAAAAAACAAACAAAGTGCACAATCGTTGGAAAGAATAAATTTCTTAAAAGGATGCATTGCTTATAAAATTAAAAATTATACAGATAGTATTATTAATATTGATACAAACCTGTTTATCTCAAAAGTAGTTAAAGCTTCGTTAATACCTAATTTAAACCTTTATTTGCTTTCACATCCATCCGAAAAAAGGTACGACAATGATATTGAATTTCTTTTAACTCACTTTTTCGATAACATTGACTTTGCCGACTCGTTACTACTTAAAACAGAATTTATTTTCAACTCAATTAATTACTATATCGAGAAAATTGTTATACCAAGAAATGCGACTGGATTTAATTATGCTAACGAATTTATTTTAAAAAAGGCAAAAGCCAATGAAAATGTTTATAATTACGTTTTATCACTTTTGATTAATCTATATGAAAATACCCAACTCGAAGAAGTATATTTGAAGTTGTACGAAGATTATTTGGTAAAAAGACCATCTGTCGTTTCAATAGAAAAATTTGCTGAAATAACAAAGAAGACAGAAATAATTAAAAGCTTAAAACCTGGGACAACTGCTCCAGATATAATTGGTATTGATTCAACAGGGAAAGAAATAACATTATCATCAATCAAATCAAATATAATTTTATTAATGTTATGGTCGTCAAACACTAAACATATTAACGAAACTTTTAAACAATTAACCGAAATAAATAATAAATATAAAGAATTTGGAATTAAAATATTTGCCGTATCACTCGATACAAATATTACTAAATGGAAAATATTTTTAACAAAGCAACCATGTAATTGGGTTAATGTGATTTGCAAACAAAGCAACTCATTAACAGGAATTTATAATACATGGTCATTACCATCACTTTATATGTTAGATAGTAAACAAAAAATTGCGGCTAAACCAATTAATGTAGATTATGTTAAAAAAGAATGTGAGAAAGCATTTAAAAAATAAAGCAACCTTTAATTTATTTATACGTCATTATATTAAAAACTATATTATATTTGTATTTCTAATTGATTTATTATTTCGTTGGTTAAAAAATGAAGAACTTACTTAAAACATTTTTTTTCATTATTCTTTTTCTGCCGGGTTATTTATCCTTTTCACAGAACACGATTATTCATGATATCCCCTGGCATTCCGATACTGTGGGTATGTGGGGTTCCGGTTCAACTGCATGGAGTATAAATCAAATTGATACGCTTGTTGATTTTACTATCGGACCATATAGTGACCAATACTCATGGGTATATACAATGCCTTGGCCAATTGACGATTCTGTAGGAATGATTTTCGATTATGGAGCTTATGCAAGCATGCAACTAATATTTGAGATGGTGGGCTGGAG
Source organism: Bacteroidetes bacterium GWA2_32_17 (assembly GCA_001769035.1). Taxonomy (GTDB): domain Bacteria; phylum Bacteroidota; class Bacteroidia; order Bacteroidales; family GWA2-32-17; genus GWA2-32-17. Next base: position 6,965 of record MENF01000025.1, on the reverse strand, counting down.
CGGTGGTGCTGTAAAAGTTAATTATCCTACAAAAATCCAAATGGACTTTCCACCAAATGGCTCATTTTCTAATGGTAGTTGGGTTACAATTCCTTCGGAATATCGCGAACAAGATACAATTGTTCACCCAACTGATTATGACAACTGGGATATTTATGCCGACTGGCCCGATGCCGGTAAAATAGAACTTTTTATCAACATGGACGTTCAGGCACATGCCGACCTTATTTACTCAAACCCATCTGACCCGTTTAACATTACTTGGGATACACTTCATGTTTTTGAACCTATTAACATAAACCTTGATACTTTTGATATTTTTTTAGTTGACCTTGTTAATGGCGAATACGTAATCCCATGGGTTGCTTATCATGTGGACCCTTTCACAGGAAATACTATTATTGATTCTGTTTATTTTCTTCACGATTCAATTGGATGGCCACTTCAGTTTCCTCCAATATTTTATGATTTAATTGGAATTAGTGGTGATATTTCGATTCCCGATATTCAAAATTACACTAAATGGATTGAAAATGAACAACGCTTATATACATGGGGTAATGACGAATATCTTCATATTAATCTTGATATAATAAAATTTGTTGAAATGATATGTCATTATTTATCTTATATCCCTTCATTACAAGGACTTGAGTCGGTTTATCAAGCTTTGCAGTACGAAGAAGGCGATACAAGTATTTATTTGTTTACCGACCCAATATCAGGCGAAGATTTTACTGCTGACCTTACTTGGGACCTAATAGATGCGGAGCTTTGGTTTACTAATACTATGAATCAAACACTTAGCTTTGAAGATAATCAGGAATATACTTTTTTTGGAATTCCAATACCTCCCAATCATTATCCAAATGTTTGGAATGTTTTTCAATTTCCAATGGCTATGGATTATAACGTTCTTGATACTTTAGGAGCTGTTATTGAATCGGGAACAAGCGATAGCATAAAATTTTGTGCCGATTACGATTTACAGTTAAGAATTCCTTGTAATGATTTCGATTCTTTACCTGTTACTATTTCTCATACTATTGACCCTTGGCTTACTAATATGGTCAGAGACAGTATAGATGTCGACTTTTATATTAAAGTACTCGAAATAGCATATAGTATTGGAACTCCGTCAAACCCAATATTATCGGGCAATTTTCTGCTTTACGAAGATACTATAACACTTGGCACAATCGCAGGTCCACCATTATATGGTCCTCCTTTATTTATGCCTTGGCTTATTGATGGTTATTTTGTTGATACAACCATTGCGCCTATTGTATATGTTGTTCCAATAAATAATCCTTTACACGACACTATTTTATTCTCAAATGTTCTTTGCTATGGCACAAGCTCAGGAAGTGCAACAGCAATTGCTATTGGTGGAGAACCACCTTATGTTTATCAATGGACTGATGAAACGGGAAATATTATTTCATCAAACGACTCTGTAACAAATATTAGTGTAGGTTCATATTTTATAACAATTACCGATGCAAATGGTTGTACAGTTGAAGATTCTATTTCACTTTCAAATATCAACCCGCCAATACAAACATCACATACTTCTGTTGATGTTTTATGTAATGGAGATAGTACAGGTTCGGCAATTCTTACGGTTTCCGGCGGAACTTCCCCATATCAATATTTATGGTCGCCTGATGTTGGGAATACCCAAAATATTTCAAATCTTATTGCAGGGACATACTTTGTTACTGTAACTGATAATGTAGGATGTACTGCGCTTGATACAATTACTATTATTAACCTGAATTTACCCTTAATTATAACAATTGATAACATTACAAATGTTACTTGTTATAATGGAAATGATGGTTCTGTTGCTCTTTCAGTAGCAGGAGGTATGACTCCCTATTCATATTTATGGTCAAACGGTGCTACAACGCAAGATTTGAATAATATTGTTGCAAATAATTATATAATTACCGTTTCTGATAATTTTGGATGCACTGTTTCTCAATCGGTAACTGTTACTCAGCCACCACAACTTTTTATTACTGTAACTGCCTCGCCTTCGGCAATTTGCCCTAATGGAACTTCTACTTTAACTGCAAGTGGTGCAGCTACTTACGAATGGTCAGGAATTGGACTGTCGGGAACAACAGGCACTTCAGTTACATCAACACCTTTAGCTACAACAACTTATTCTGTTACAGGAACAGATGTAACGGGTTGTACTGCAATTACTCAGGTAACAGTAATCGTAAATATTCCGTCAACAATAAGCATAACAGGCACACCGAATATTTGTAACGGACAATCATCAATTTTAACAGCAAACGGAGGTGTTTCTTATATCTGGAGTACAAGTGAGTTAACCAATAGCATTTCTGTTTCGCCAAATAGTAATGCAACATATTATGTTACAGGAACAGATGCTAATACTTGCACTAATACTGCACAATATACTGTTACCGTAACCGAAATGCCAAACGCTAACGCTGGTGATGATGCGGCAGTTTGTCAATTAAATTATAATTTAAACGCTATTCCAAGTGTAGGTTCCGGAATTTGGACAGTGGCTTTAGGCGACAACGTTAATTTTTCTCCATCAGTTAATTCTCCTAATGCTACAATTACAGTAGGAACAACTGGCATTTATACATTAATCTGGCACGAAGATAATGGAAACGGTTGTATAGATGCTGATACCGTTGTTGTTCAATTAACACAACCTCCTACTTCAGATTTTACTATTTCGAGTATTCCATGTTATGGCGATGCTGCAGTTATTAATTATACAGGAACAGGTTATGCTTTATGTACATATATTTGGTCGTGGAATAATGCTAATGCCGTTCCCGGAATTGGAATAGGTCCACATATTTCAACATGGCAAGCATCCGGCACACAAACTGTTGGACTAATAGTTTCGTTAAATAACTGTCCCTCAACGCAAACTTTTGTTACGGTTATAAATCCAACATTATTAACTTCAACAATATCTCATACCGATATTTTATGTAACGGTGAACAAAACGGGATGGTAGTTTCTACTCCAACTGGTGGAACTTTCCCTTATTCGTATCAATGGAATAATGGTTCAAACACCTCTGCATTAACTGATGTCTATGCCGGCTTATACACTGTTACAATTACCGACATAAATGGTTGTACAACAACAAATGAAGCAAGTATTACTGAACCGACTCAATTTGTAATTGGCTCAACGCCTGACCATAGTATTTGCTATGGTCTATCAACTACTTTAAATATAAGTGCAACCGGAGGAACTGAACCTTATACTTTTTATTGGAATGGTTTGCTTTCCAATAATTTCATTACTGTAAATCCCGATACAACAACAACTTATACCGCTACCGCTATTGATGCAAACGGATGTGCAAGTAATATTTCATCTACTATTGTTACGGTTTCACCAAAAGTTAACCTTGCATTAAATCAAAGTGCAAACAGCATTTGTATTGGTGAACCTGTAATTATTATACCAATTATAACTGGTGGAATTGGTGCACCATTTACTTTATTAAATGATGAGGGAAATATTGTAACAAGTCCTGTTTACATCTATCCCGAACAATCTGGTTGGCACACAATAACAGCACAGGATGGTTGCGGAACATCTGATACAAATTCGATTTACATTACCGTATTTCCTTTGCCACCTGCTAATGCAAATGCCGATTTATCTTATGGGTGCCAGCCACTTACTGTTCAATTTAACGAATTAAACCCCGAAAACGGACAAACTTATTTATGGAATTTTGGAGACAACGCCGACCTTTCGCTTGCTAAAAATCCGGTTCACACTTATAAACAAGCAGGAACTTATTCGGTAACCCTAACAGTCACTTCATTACATAATTGTCAGAATGTTATAACATATAACAATTTTATAACAGTATGGGCTAAACCTGTTGCACATTTCATCTGGAATCCTTATGCTGCATCTTTTACAAATCCAGTTATTACATTTACTAACATGACCGAAAATGGAATTCCAAGTTACTGGAATTTTGGCGATGGTGATTCTTCTAATTTAGAAAATCCTGTTCATAGATTCCCAAATATTGGCTCATTTTTAGTTGAATTAATTGCTGTTTCCGAAAACGGCTGTTTAGATACTGTTGCTTATCCCATTGAAATTAAAGAAGGATATACTTTTTATGCACCAACTGCTTTTTCACCCGATAACGATAATAAAAACGATGAGTTTTACATTTTGGCTCATGGCATAAAAGAAGCAGGATTCTATCTTGGAGTTTACGACCGTTGGGGTGAAATTATCTGGGAGACAACAAATTTTGACGAGACAACCGAACAATCTGATAAATGGGACGGAAGTGCAAAATATAACAATATTGTTCCAGTTGGAACTTATAAGTGGCTTGCTAAATTTAAAGATTTTAGAGGAGTTCTCCACGAAAAATCGGGAAATATTATAATTATCTGGTAATATTTTTTATTTTCATTTCGAAAATAAACAATTAAAATAGCAACCTATTCTTTTTCCACTCGTCTTAATAAAAAACAAAATAAAATATTTCAGAAATGAATATACATATTAATATAAAAAGAAATCTGATTATCGGACTTTTTATTACTTTTTCAATTGTAGCTAATGCTCAACAAATTGCAGACAAAAATAATATTTGGCAAAGTAAACAAAACTCACTAAAATTTTTTATAGAAAATAAAGAACAATTTCCCGATATAAACAACGAAAAGATTTTATATGCTGTATTAGCAAATAAGGAAAAATATTTTTTTACTAATAAAGGTCTAATTATTAAACTTGATACTTTAATAAATAAGAAACCTTTAGGAAAAAAAATCATAGATTTTATTGAAGGTGATACAAAAATAAAAAAAAGATACAATATTGAAGTTTCTTATTATTTGTATGCCGAATGGCAAAATACAAACCCTGATGTAAAAATTGAAACAACCGAAAAAACCGAAGGTTATTATACTTTTAGTTTACATAAAGCTCTTTGCAACAGTTATAAAAAAATTACTTACAAAAACATTTACCCAAATATTGATATTGAATATACTATTCCAAATGATAGTGCTGGTATAAAATACAATTTAATTCTTCACCCTGGAGCTGATGTTTCAAATATTTCTTTAAAATATAGCGGAGATGTTACTGAAATGTTGCAGGATAATAATGGTAATATTATTATTAAAAATCCTTTGCATAATATTATTGAACACGCACCAGAAAGTTATTATTCAGATGCTTCCGGCGATATTGCTTCTTCTTATATTTTAAAAGACAATGTCATTACTTTTTTCGTTTCAAATAATAACCAAACTCAAACTTTAATTATTGACCCTTGGATTTCCGGCTTTTCAATGTCAGGTGACGATTGGGGTTGGGATGTTGATTACGACTGGAATAACAATTTGTACGTTTATATTCACGATTACACAAGTTCTGTTTGGTATGTTAGAAAGTATTCTCCAACAGGAGCATTAACATGGACTCATATAACTTCAACTACTATTACTTCGTATGAAGGAAATTTTATTGTTGACAGGTTAACAAATAGAATTTATATTGGTGATGGATATAATGGCAGCGGTGCATTTGCATACAGAATTGATTTAAATGCTGTTTCAGACGGTTTTTCTTCACAACAAAGTACTAGCCTTGAAGAAATATGGGATTTGGTTTTCGATTGTAATTTAAACAGAATAATCGGATTAGGCGGTGGAACCCAAGGTAATAATAATGGTGGTTTAATAAATCCTAATACTGGTGCAGTTTCATCAGCAAACTTTACCGGTCTTCCCGGCGCAGGACAAGATATTTCATGCAATACAGTTGATGACCAGGGAAACTTGTTTGTAGTTTATGCTAATTCTTCTTTTGGCTCTAATGGGCATTTAATTTCACTTGTTAATGCTACACTTAACGGAAATATTTGGCAAGTTAATCACGGAATGAATGGATTTCAGGAACTTTTAAATCATTGTCCAAACGGCGCCTGCACTTATCATTCTAATGCTTACAACGGACTTGATGCAAATAGTGATTACTTATATTATTATGATGGGCAAGGATTAGCTGCATATAATAAAGCTACCGGAGGTCAAATTGCAGCTACTTCTGTTAGCTGGTCAGGAAACTTTTATGCTCCTCTTGCACAGGGAGGCATTGCTGTTGACGATTGTAACAACGTGTACATTGGTGGTCCAAATAGTAATATTTTATATTATAATTTTAACGGAACCTCATTTACACAATTAGGTAATATGCCATTAGGATGGGCTGGAAACCAAAGTGTTTTCGATATTAAATACGACAGAAATACTAATTTTCTTTATGTTTCGGGACATAGCAATGTTGGGGTTTTTGTTGCACCCGTTAGCGGATCATGCGTTAATAATTCAATTGATGATACAACATTTTGCACAGGTCCAATGATTGGAACAGGAACTGTTACAGTTTCAACAACAATTTCAAACCCTTTAATTACTTATACATGGTATGATTCGGGAGGTAATATTATTAGTACAACATCAAATTCAACAAGTTTAACTAATTCTGTAACAAGTTTACCTGTTGGGACTTACATTGTTTATGCACAAATAAACCCAACTTGCGGTCCTATTGTAATAGATACTGTTATAATTGATTGCCCAACTTGCGGAGTTACTATTGCAACAAACTCTGTATCCTGCTTTGGTGGCAACGATGGAACGGCAACAGCAACACCATTTGGCGGAGTTCCTCCATATTCTGGAATGGTATGGTCGCCTGCTCCGGGTTCGGGACAAGGAACATTAAATGCAGGAATATTAACTGCCGGAGCATGGGGATTTACAGTAACTGACGGAAACGGCTGCGTTGCTACTGGCAGTGGGACCGTTACCCAACCATCAATAGTTCAGCCAACAATTTCATCAGTTACCGATGTAACTTGTTATGGCGGAAGCGATGGTTCAATAACAGTTTCAACAGTTGG
>MENF01000024.1 GCA_001769035.1 Bacteroidetes bacterium GWA2_32_17 | reverse complement strand
TATTTATTACATCTTTACCACTGATGCACAAGAACATAATTTTGCTTATGGGCTTAACTATTCAGTTGTTGATATGACTTTAGATGGAGGATTTGGTGCTGTTACTAATAAAAATATATTATTGGTAGCGCCAACACACGAAGCGTTACAAGCTACATATCATAGCAATTGCCGGGATATTTGGGTCATTACCCACAAAAGAAATCAGGAAAAATTTTATGCCTATCTTGTAACAGCACAAGGTATTTCTGCTCCGGTTATTTCTACAATTGGTAATGCTACCGGATTATTATGGGGCAGTAATGATTTAAAAATATCCCCCAAAGGCAATAAAATAGTTTCAAGTAATTTTTGGGATTGGTGGAATACCGGTGTAGTTGATACAATAGAGTTATATGATTTTAACAATGCAACAGGTTATTTATCAAATCGTATTACATTAACTGCTGATACTGGTAATATGATAGGTAATTTTTCACCCGATAATTCTAAGCTTTATGTTATGGGTGGGGGGAATGCTCCTAATGTAAGATTTTATCAGTTTGATATGAATTCGCCTGATATTAATCAATCTAAACAAATAGTTTTTGATAGTTATTATACAATCTATGCTTATGATGCACGATTATCCCCTGTAAACGGCAAATTGTATTTTACTCGTGCAAATACAGATTCACTTGCCATTATTCATAATCCTAACGCCTTAGGAATAGCTTGTAATTTTCAGGATGCTGCTTTTTATCTAAATGGAAAACAAAGTATGGCTTCTTTCCCAAATTTTATTTCCTCTTATTTTGATACCGATACTACTAATTGTTTTACTTTAGTAAACTCAATTCAATCTTATGAAATAAGTATTAATGTAACACCTAACCCGTTTTATAGCATTACTTCAGTAACAATTGAAGGGATAAACAGTTGTGAAAATTATACACTGTCGCTTTTCAATTATTTAGGACAATTACAACCATTATCCTATAATTTAATCAGTTCAGATAATAACTTAAGTTTTACCTTGTATAGAAATCAGTTAAAAGAAGGTATATATCTGTTAAAGATACAAAACAATAATCATGTATTTTCCGAAAAACTAATAATAACCAATTAACATAATGAAAGGAGGATTTTTTATTCATTCACATTAAAGTTTTCAACAATCCATTGTTTATTCAAATTATTTTTTTTCTTTGTGTGTAAGTTTTAAATCAAAAATTGTTAAATAAATTTAAATTTCATCAAATGAATCAGAAAAATGTTTTTAGAAGCATCGGAATAGCAGCTATTCTATGCTTGTGTGCAACTCAAATATTTGCACAATTTAATGTTGATGGCTGGCTTATTGATCGTTGGGGTGAAACCACTACAACGTTTGGTCAAAACATCAAAGCTATCACAATTGGTAATTTTAGCGCGGCGTTTCGTCCCAGGGCGGCATTGCACATTAGTGCAAATATTTTAACACCGCCTACTAACCCTGCAACCATGTTTCTTCCCGGCGAGTTATTTCGCACGGATGGTCCTGGTAACAGAATAAACGCATGGCGTTTGTGGACTGGCTTACAACCTGGTCAGCCTCCTGATGGTTCACCCCTTTCTGAAAAAGGTATGATTTTCAATTATGGCAACAACCCTGTAGTTGCCGACCAAACAAATTTTTCGTTGCAGGCAAGTGTTTGGGATATGACATTTCATACGCTGCCAATTACTGCAAATACTGTTGGAACAGAGCGTGTGCGAATTGTAGGTGTTCAACGTATTTTTACACCAGGACCTCCCTTACAACCTACTATAATAAAAGCAGGAAATGTTGGCATTGGTTGCCCTAATCCTTTAACGATGCTGCATATCGGTGATTTTAGTGGATTGGGTTCGGGTTATCGTACATGGATGGATATTGGTACCTTTTATAATTATAGTTATGGTTTTGACAATATGTATGTTGGATTAAAAGTTCTTGGCAATGACATGTCTGAAGCAATTATTAACTGGGGTAATAACCCTGTTCCGGGAGACCTTGGCGACAGGTTAAGGTTTGTATTTACAGCAGCTACTTCATTAGGTCTTCCGGCAAGCGATGCAAGTGGTCTTGAAGCAGGCAGGGTTATTTCAAATGGCAGTTGGGTAAGGTGGGGTATTGGTGATTTTGAAACACCTGCCGAAAACCCCTTAAACACTATGGATGTGCAGGGCAATGCAGTTATTGGTTCTCCTTATGCAGGTAATATAAATACTTCAGCTCCTCTAAATGGTATGTTGGTACATGGTTTTACAGGCATGGGAATGGTATTTACCAACGCATTGGTACCAAAAAGACGTTTGGATGTTGCTGAAGAAAAAGACGGTCCCCAGTTTAGACTTACACAAAAATTAAATGCAAATGTAAATGATGGAATTTTTACCGATTTTGATACTGACGAAAATGGAAATTTAATGATCCGTCCATTTTCTTACCTGACTCCAATGAGTGTTGGAATAAATCATCCCAGTTTAACACCCTTATTAACCGAGTTAGATGTTAATGGAAACGGCTGTTTCAGAAATATGCCAGTAGCACCACCAAATAATTTTGACGGTGTATTGATTGATGCTTATGGAGTATTATGGAGAGGACCTGCAGGTGGAACAGGTACTGGTTTTGGAGCAGAATGCGGTTCTTCAACTCCTTTTGACCTTACGAGTAACTGGCGGGTTGGCTTTGGCATAGCAAACAATAATTTTTATTTTGCCGGACAAGGTATTACATCACCTTTAAAGAGTAATAGTGTAGGTATTGGTTGGGATTGCGTTGATCTTTCAGCAAAATTAGATGTACTGCAATTTTCTGGTTCAACCGCAACAATAGGAATCAATGTTTTGAATAAAGATTTTATTCAAGAGATTTCTCAACGCTCGGTAGGTATTAAAGCAAAGGTAGAACGAGAAGGGGCTATTGCAGGATGGTTTGAAGTTACTCAAATTACACCATCCGCACAAAGTCAGGCAATTTATGTCCCGAATAAAGGGGGTAATGTATGTATTGGGTATCCTATTAGTCAAACACCATTCTCTCCTTCATCTACTCTATTATTCCTAAATGGTGACGCTGAATTTTTAAGCAACACTTATCCATCCGATGCTTTATTGAAACAAGATACAATTGCTTTTGCAAGCGGATTAGATGTTGTTAGGAAAATAAAAGTGATGAGTTACCGATACAACGGTTTAGCGGGACTTCCAACCAACCGAACTTATTTTGGTTTAATCGCTGAACAATTATGCGCAATTGCCCCATATGCTGTTGATACATCGCTTCGCAATTTATATCCAACTGACACTACTCCGACTCCTATTTTAAGAGTAAAAAGCGAAGCCATTTTCTACACCGCCATCAACGCCATCAAACAATTAGACAGCACAATTTCCGCACCACCTGCCGCACCCATTTTAATTTCACCTGCCGATAGTGCAGTGGTAGATGGCAGAACAGTAATTTTCACATGGCATTCAGTATCACAAGGCATTACACTATATCGTACGCAAATTGCAAAAGATAATTCTTTCAGCAACATTGTTAGTGACTACCCGGGTATTACCGACACCACTTTTTACACTGGCTTTTGCGACTCAATACCCACCACATATTACTGGCGCATAAATGCAAAAAACAACGCAGGCACAGGCGCCTGGTCGCAGGTATTTTCGTTTACCGATACAGCTATATGCAAGAAAAGAGTTGCTGAACCAATAAGCCCCGTTACAGCCGTTGGCTTCAACTCCACTTCCGACAGTCTCCTCAAAATCAACATTGTTCCACTAACCAATGCACTGTACAAAGTTTTACAACTTAATGGAGTATATTACGACTGGCTTCATACCAACTCCTATTATGATTTCGACAGTACAAGACAAATCGGGTTCAAAGCACAGGATGTACAATCAGTAGTTCCCGAAGTGGTGCATACCGATACAAACGGATTTCTTACTTTGGATTATGGTCGCCTTGTGCCTGTTTTAGCGGAAGCTATAAAAGAACAACAGGACACAATAAACAATTTGAAAAATATTATTTCCTCTTACGAAAGCCGTTTTTCTACTATTGAAAACATGCTTGCACAATGTTGTGAACAAACAAAATCGGCACAAACCGATGTAAATGCAACAATACAAATAACAACCGATCCAACATTAAGCAAACAAACACTATTGTACCAGAACCGTCCAAATCCGTTTAATGTTACAACAACGTTTGCATACACACTTGGCGAAGGCGGCAATGTTGAGTTAATTATAGAAGACAGCTATGGTCGTTTAATTACTACTTTGGTTAATCAAAAACAAATACCCGGCGATTACAGTATTGACTGGAACGCCGAAAATATAACTTCCGGAATTTATTTTTACAGTTTAAAAGTAAATGGTATTTTATTAGTTAAAAAAGCTATAAAGTATTAACGAATTAATATTGTAAAATAGCTACAACCCAATGTCATTGCGGGCTTGCCCAGCAATCTTTTTACATGAGATGGCGGATTAAATCCGACATGAAGGGTTGTTTTTGTTTTGTATTAAACATTAAACGTATCCTGTCAAAACACAAGGGTAAAATCAGACACGAATTACACGAATTTGCACAAAAAAATTAGTTTTAATTCGTGCAATTCGTGTCAATTCCCCTGCCCTTTTGAGCAGATACCAATAAACTACTAATATTCAGAATTACTAAAAATATAACAAAAGCTAATTCGAGTCTGTCTGCATAACGCAGTCAGCGGACTTTATAGACAGACTCTAATTACCCCCCAATAATATTAAACGAATTGTTATAACTATGTGTACCGCATTTAGGTTTATTTTCGATAGCAGTTTGTATTGCTTTTTCGGCACCCAACTCTCTAACATTAAATTTAATATCGTTAAATAAGCAAGGTCTTAAATAACCATCACTTGATAATCGTAATTTATTACATATATTGCAATTACCACCTGTTCCACCTTCAACAACTGAAAATTCACCGGTTTTTAAATTCATGCGGTGAATAAATCTAATAATTAACCCGTTGTTATCACAATATTCTTTAACTTTAATAGCATCGGGTTCGTTGTGCGATTTTTCAATAACACAATTAATTTTAATTGGTTCAAGTCCAGCGTTTTTTGCAGCTTCAATTCCTTCAAAAACTTTTGTAATATCACCGCCACGTGTAATTTGTTTAAATTTATTTTCATCTAAAGTATCAAGACTAATATTTACCCTTTTTAAACCAGTATCAGCTAATGGTTTTGCAAATTCTTTTAACAATATTCCGTTTGTTGTTAATGATAAATCCTGCAACTCTTTAATTTGTGATAACATTCTAATAAGTTCTACAATGTTTTTTCTTACAAGTGGCTCACCACCAGTAATTCGCACTTTATTAATTCCATATTTTACTGCAATTTTCGTAAACTCAAATATTTCTTCGAATGATAGAATATCGCAATGGTTTATCAGTTTCACACCATCTTCGGGCATGCAATATTTGCAACGAAGATTACAACGGTCGGTTACTGATATTCTTAAATAATGTATATTTCTATTATAATTGTCTAACATTTACAAGCTCTCCCTTTTTCATTTCAAATATGTCAATATTAATTGGAAAAATTACATCGGCTTCGCAAATAGAAATAACGTGTGCCGAACCATGGTACTCAACAGGAATAACCTCTCCTTTTTCATTAATTTTTGAAGGAACCCACATTAATCGTTCAGCTTTTTTTCTTTTAAAATCGACTCCTAAAGGCAATAATAAATTTAAATTATTTTCATTTATTCCCATTAATTTTTGCAAAAACGGTTTAACTAAAAACTCAAAAACAACAAAAGATGAAACAGGATTTCCAGGCAAACCAAAAACATAAGCATTATCGTGAACTCCAAAAACAGTAGGTTTACCGGGTTGAATTTTAATTTTTTCAAAAAGTAAATTTACATTATTTTGTTTTAAAATTTTAGGCACAAAATCAAAATCGCCCATTGATACCCCACCTGTTAAAATAACAACATCATTTTCAGCAATTGCTTTTTTTATAGCTAAATCCAATTTTTCTTCGGTATCTTCAATAATCCCATAATAAACAGGAATTGCATTTACTTTTTTTATTTGCGAAATAAGCTGCCATGCATTACTGTTTCGAATTTGACATTCGTTGGGTATTTGCTCTGGCTCAACTAATTCGGTGCCTGTTACCAAAACTCCGATTTTTGGTTGTTTATAAACCTTAACTTTTGAATAACCAACCGATGCCATTATTGCAATTTGTTGTGGTTTAATTAATGTACCATTTGTTAATAAAACGCTTCCCTTAACGATATCTTCAGCTTTATAGGCAATATTTACGCCTGTATTTTCTTTGTTAAATTTAATTTTGTTATCATCAATATTAACAACATGCTCAACCATAATAATACAATCAGTTCCTTCAGGAACTATAGCACCTGTCATAATTTTAGAGCATTGATTTTCATTTATAGCTTTTTTTGGAACACATCCAGCAGGAATAATTTCAACTACTTCGAGTATATTTTTAATATCCGAAATTTTACAAGCATAACCATCAACAGCCGATTTATTAAATGGCGGCATATCAATATCGGAAATAATATCATGAGCCAAAACTCTATTGAGCGAATCAACCAATTTAACACTCTCTATATCAATAATTTTGGCGTTATGTAAAACTAATTTTAATGCTTCTTCAAATAAAATCATAATAATAATTAAATTGAAAAAATAAAAAAACGCTGCCACAGATTACGCTGATTTCCATAGATTTAAAAATTATTTATCTGCATTAATTCATAAACTTAGCATATTCGTATAGCTCAGTGTAAACTCCGCTATTTCACAGCTTGCTCCGCTTAAGCGGAGAATACCTTTGAAAATAAAAATAAATATGAGTAAATTCATGGCAATAAAAGGTTTTTAGACCGGAACTCAAAAATAATTTCAAAATTAACTAATTTAAATTAATTGTTAAATATTTTATTTATATATTTGAATAAAATTTCAGATATATAAATTTAATTTTAATTGTTTAATATTTAATAATTTAGGTTATGATAACAAATCAGGTTTTATTAGGTATGTTCGGTGGTCAGGAAATTATTATCATTTTGGTAATCGTTTTACTACTTTTTGGCGGAACAAAAATTCCTCAACTTATGCGTGGTTTAGGCAGAGGGATGAACGAATTTAAAAAGGCAAAAGATGGCGTTTATGACGATTTAGACATAAGTGACACAAAAACAACAAAATCGGTTACAGATAATCCTACACTGCCAAAACCAGAAAATAAATAGAAAAATATCATTATTATTTTTCTACTTCAAGTCTTATGATTTGATTAATAATGATTTATTGTAAATTTTATGTTTAAATTTCTATTTGGTTTCCTTAAAAAGAAAGAACAAAATTCAACATTCTGGGGACATTTAGATGTTTTAAGAAAATATTTATTCCGTTCAATTATTGCAATTTTAGTGTTTGCAGTTATTGCTTTTATTTATAAAGATATAATTTTTAATTCAATTATTCTTTTACCAAGCGACTCTAAATTTATTACCTACAGAGCTTTATGTAAAATTGGAACATTATTAAATGTTGATGGTTTATGCTTTAAATCTATCGAATTAAATTTAATTAATACAGAAATTGGTGGGCAATTTCGATTTCATTTATTGATTTCTGCTATTTCTGGAATTATTATTGCTTTCCCTTTTATTGCATGGCAAATGTGGCTTTTTATAAAACCTGCTTTAAAAGATAAGGAAGTAAAATCATCTAAAGGTATTATTTTTTTCATATCAAGTTTATTTTTAATTGGAGTTTTATTTGGATATTTTATTGTTGCTCCTTTAACTATTAATTTTTTGCTTACTTATGAATTAAGCTCCAACATTAAAAATTTAATTTCCATTGGTTCATATATTTCAATGTTATCAATTCTCACTCTTGCAATGGGAATAGTTTTTGAACTACCCGTGCTTATTTTCTTTCTTACAAAAATTGATTTACTTTCGTCTCAATTCTTACGTAGTCATAGAAAACATGCAATAGTTGTAATTGCTATTTTAGCAGCTTTTATTACTCCTTCGGGTGATGCCTTTAGCATGACTTTAGTTGGTATTCCGATTTGGGCTTTATATGAAATAAGCATTTTTGTAAGCAAAAAGGTAGAAAAAAACCGAAAGGTAATTTAAGGCGGGTTTTAAAAATAAATAATTTAACATAATTTCCATTTATTTTCAACAACTCTAATTTTTTTAATTGCTTTTAAAACCTCGGCTTGCAAATTATTTTCATTTATTTGAATTATCACATCTGCTAAATTTTTATTTGTTACCTTATCATTATTTTCAACTTTTTTAATTGTTGATTCTAAATAAATTAAAATTCCGGGTTTAAATAAACGTCCTAAAATTCCCGACTCGCAAATAATAAGTCGCTGGTCGCCAATATGTTTTAAAATAAACAAAAAAGCATTCTCAAGTTTATCATCTTTAGTTTCAATATAATAAACAGGACTTGCACCTGCCTGAAAAAATAACGAACTGTCTTTTTTATTTATCCGATAGCTATCGGATTCATTTTCGATATATACATTGCAATTAACATCGTGCATAATAATATTTTGAGGTTGTTTATCCTGATGAAAATGTGGCGATACTTTAATTGCAGCAATTTTCTGATTTTCTTTAAAAAAACTTATTAATTCTCGTACAATTGTTGTTTTTCCAACTTTTCTACCGGAGCCACAAACAACCATTATATTTGGAAAAAACTTTCTCATTTAATATAGTTTAAGTCCTTTAAAGTATTAATATTTTTAAACAAATTTTTGGTATAAAAATTTAAAGAATTATTTATTTCGAGCTTTTTAAAATTACATATTGGAATTAAACTCAATGGTGAAAAATCCTTTTTAGAAAAAAGCTCTTCAATTTTTGGAATTAGTAATTTTGAATATATTGCAAATAATGGTTCAAAATGTGAGTTGTAATAAGGCATTAATAAATCTTCGTTATTATAATTTTCAACTAAATAATTGAATAGTTCTGAATTTATTAATGGCATATCACATGATATAACAACATTCACATTATTAATACTTTTTTTTAAACACGAATAAATGCCACTCAATGGACCTTTTCTCTTATTTTCATCATTGATTTTAAAAAAAGGATATTCCTGCAAATTATTATTATTTGAACTTATTAAAATTTCGCTACATTTATTTCTAAATAAATTTATTGGATATTCAATTAAATTTTTACCATTAAACGAAACTTTAGTTTTATCAATTCCCATTCTTTTGCTTTCGCCCCCAGCTAATATAATTCCAGTAATTTTCATGTGTTTATAATCTTATATGTGTCTGATATTAAATTATTTAAATTCTATAATGTTTTGCCACAGATTACGCAGATTACACAGAAA
>MENF01000023.1 GCA_001769035.1 Bacteroidetes bacterium GWA2_32_17 | reverse complement strand
CAGGTGGTGTAACAACATTTCCGGTTTGGTCAATAATCATATATGGAGGACCAACTCCACCCGATATTATAGGTATAAGCATTACAGCATCTCCGGGACAAACGGTATCGGTATTTGCATTAAGAGTTACAAGCAAAGCTGGAGAAACATTAACCGTTGTTGTTGCTGCATTACTCGGACAGCCATTTCCATCTGTTGCACTTGCATAATATTGCGTTGTAGTATCCGGACAAACTGATTGATAAGAATTTGAAGGCAATCCATCCCAGGAATACTGGTAAGGTTGTGTACCACCCGTAGTACTAATGTTTAGCGAAGCACATTGACCCAAACAAATATTCTGACCAGGGGTAACTCCTATAATAAATTTAGCCGGCTCTATAACATTAGCTCCGTTTACTATTGTGCATAAATTCGCATCAGTTATAGTAACGGTATAAATACCAGATAATAGTCCTGTTAAAACAGATTGTGTAGAGTCAACATTCCAAATATAAGAATAAGCACCTGTTCCGCCTGACGGAATGGGAGTTACAGAACCATTTTGTTGTCCGTAGCATAAAATATCAATATGCGATATTGTTGAAGTTAAAGGTGTTGGATTAGTAACTGTTACAATAGTTTGTGCCGATGGGCAGTTGTTAAGCGAAACAACAAGCCCAACAGTTTGAGTTCCTGTAGTTAACCATGTAGCCGAATGAGGTCCAATACCTGTACCGGGAACAACATTAGCACCATTCCATATCCAAGTGAAATTACATAGACCATTTCCATCTCCTGTATAAGTAACATTAGACACATTACTATAACAAGGAATGGAATCAAGAATAAATGTTGATGTTGGCGGTTGTGTTAGCTGAACAACAACAGTATCAGCATCAATACAGCCATTATTGTTTTCTGTCCATATTAAACTATAAATACCTGAGTTTCCAACTGTCATAATAGAATTCGGGCTATTTGACGGACTAAAACTAACATTACCACCCGAAGCAACTGTCCATAACCCGCTTCCAACGCTTACAACCGCTGCCAAAGTGCAAGTTAGTTGGCATACAGCTACATCTGCACCTGCGTTTGCAATTGGCATTGGAGTTACATTAACTGTAAATTGTGCAGTATTTGTACAAGTATTGGCATCAGTTCCTGTAACATTATATACAGTAGTAGCTAATGGTGATACAGTATTTGTATTTCCTGGAGGAAGACTATTATTCCATATATAAGATACAGCTCCGCCAGAATTTAAAACTGACGATTGACCATTGCAAATAGGTGATGTTCCTGTAAGAGTAACATTTGGAAGTGCATTAACTATAACAGCAGCTTGGTCAATTGATGTACATCCATTTATATCGGTTCCTGTAACTGTATAAATAGTTGATGCTAAAGGTGTAAAAGAAACGCCATCATTAATACTATTATTCCAGATATATGAAATTGCACCGCTACCATTAAGAGTTACAGAAGTTCCAATACAAACTGTCTGGTCGGCACCGGCGTTTACAGGTGGTAAAGAGTTAACTGTTACAATTACCTGATCTGTATTTGTACATCCGTTTACATCTGTTCCGGTAACAGTATATGTAGTTGTTGATAATGGAGTAAAAGGAGTTCCATTTGCAATTCCATTATCCCACGCATAAGAAGTAGCACCAGAACCTGATAAAGTAACAGATGTTCCTGCACAAACAACTTGGTCAAAACCGGCATCTACAGGAGGTACAGCATAAACATTAACTAATACTGTATTATTACCCGAACATCCATTTGCATCAATTCCGGTAACAGTATAAGTTATAGATGAAGTTGGATTTGCAGTTACCATTGACCCGGTAGTTGCAGATAATCCGGTACCAGGTGACCACGAATAAGTGTTTGCTCCATTTGCCGTTAATACTACACTTGAATTTAAACATATAGATGGCGATGAAGGAGTAATTGTAATTACTGGTAAAGGGTTTATAGTAACACAAACTATATTTGAATATACGGTTGTTCCACAACCAGTAATTTCTACCCGATAACAAGTATTTACATAAAGGGCAGGTGTTGCGTAAGTTGCATTGGTAGCTCCTGTTATATTATTCCATGTTCCTCCGCCATCAGTTGAAATTTGCCATTGAATAGTACCATTAGAACTAATTAATGTTAGCGTAGTTGTTTGCCCTGCACAAATTGGGTCAGGTAAAGCAGTAACCGTTCCAGGTACAGGGGTTGATGGAATATATGTAATTGTAACTAATCCGTTTCCACTTTGAAATCCTTCAGTACATGTTCCTCCTGCAGGTGTTAAACTTGAACCGCCAGCACCACCACCACCTCCAAGCGGATAATTTGCATAACAATCACTACCACCGCCACCGCCACCATAATAACCTCCACCACCACCTCCTCCTGGACCTACAGAATAACATGGATCACTAGCTCCAAAACCGCCTATTCCTAATGTACCATTACCACCCCAATTTCCACTGCTAATCCAAGGGTCTCCTCCATTTCCGCCAGCAGATTGAGTACCTCCGATAGCTCCAATTCCAAATGAACTGCCACCACTAGTACCTGTAGCACATCCACCCATCCCTCCTATTGCGTATGTGTCTCCACCTCCTGTTCCCCCTCCGCCAGAAGCAACAATAATACGATTAGCTAGCGTATAAGGGCTAATTCTAATATCAGAAGAACCACCGCCACCACAAGATGCCACTCCACCAGGAGCACCAATACCACCTCCATTCCAACCGGCAGCAGGACAATTTCCTTGCCCACCAACATTTATTTGTAATACTTGTCCAGATGTAACAGGTATTGTGCCAGTAACATTTGAACCATTTCCTCCATTAGTTCCACCTCCTTGGGCTCCATTTATATTTACATCAATATTAGTTACACATGGTGGAATGGTCCATGATTGAACTGCTCCTGTATAATTAAATGTTACAGTAGTTTGGGCATTAACAGAAAAAATTATTAATAAAATAAGATTTGTGAAAAACCATTTTAAAAAAGTATAAGATATTTTCATAAGTATATGTTATAACAAATATTCAAAACATTTATATTAAAAATTTGTGATGACAATAATTTAATATAGTAATATTAGTATTTTTTATTAAGACGGTAAAAAATAAAATAGGTTGCTAATTTAATAAAATAAAACAAGTTCCATATTTTTATACATCAAAGGGTGCAAAACTTACATTCTTAAAAAGCCTCAAACCCCAATTCCCAACCCTAAAACAAGTTCAGAATCAAGAACCAAGACCATAGCTACAAGCCACCTTTGAATTTGGGGCTTGAAATTTGGGACTTAAAAAACGTATGGTTTTATCCCGTTTATAGTATAAATAGTGCCTATCCATAAAGTCAAAGATTTTCAAAAATGAAAGCCCAAAACCTTAAGCCCTAAGTCTCAAATCCCAAGCCCCAAACTTGGAATTTGGAATTGGGTTGGAGCGGTCAGACGGGTATAGGAAATAGACACACAATAGTACTACGTACCCGTCAGACCGCTTGGAGTTGGCTTGGAATTTGGTTTTTTTTACTATTATTACGATATTATGGACAGACACTAAATGGAGTATAGTTACAGTTTCAGAGCGTTAGTTATGTTTCTGTTTTATTATTTTGACAAAGATATGAATTACATAAAATAAAAAAAGCTATCCTTTTAAGATAGCCTCTTTAATTTTTTAATAAAATTTTATTTCTTAGGTGCTTTATGAGCACTTTTTGCTGAATAAGTAGCATAATTGAAATCTTTTTCTTTTGGATTACCTAAGCCTTTCCCATGACAGATTAAGCAATCTTTTTCGCCAGGAATAATTAATCCTTTTGCTTTTGATTGAGCAGCATCTTTCATAACTGTTGGTGATTTGTAAGCACTGCCAGCACCATGACAAGCTTCACAATTAACACCTTCTGCCTTAAATGCGGAAACAGGAGCATGACATTTTAAACATTTTGCATTAGTTGCATCGGCACCTGTTAAAGAAGCCAGTGCTTTTGCGTGTTTTGATTCCGACCATTTTTTAAACTGTTCGCCCTTTGCCGGTGAGTTATGACACATTTTGCATTTTGCAGAACCAATGTATGTGTTCTGTGCAAACATTGCTGTACTTAAAAAGAACATACAAGCAATTAACATTAAACTCTTTTTCATAATAATTATTTTTTAATGATTTTAATAATAATATTTTTTTTCAAAAGTAATAACTCCAATTAACATACCAAATAAAAATAAACATGTTATAGAACACTATTTATTAATTGTAAAAAAACATTATTTTTATTTATTATCGAATAATAATGGTAATGGATGTGGCATGATGACATACTACCAATAATTTAGTAATTCCAGAAAAAACAACAATTCTATTGCCACCATATTCGCCAGAATTAAATACAACAGAACATATTGGGACTATATTGGCTAATAATATTTTGGGTGAAATATATGAGCAAAAAGGAAATTTTAACATTAAGACTTCATTTTTAGTATATGGCAGATTAGTTTGTGTAATCTTATCTTTAATTTTATCTTTGTAAACGCTACCGTATAAATACCGAAATTGAAAAATTTATTCGTTTTATAACTATAAGAATGTTAATCAGATTTATATTTAATTGCTTAATTTTTTATTTATTAAACCTTTTTAATGAAGGTTTGCATGCACAAGACATTACTCAAAATAAAAAGAAATTGCAAAAAATTGCTTATGAATATTTTAATAACGAAGAATTTAGCAAAGCGTTACCCTTATTATTAGAACTCGACACGATGGTTCCCAACAATTTTGAGATAAAATACGATATTGGAGCTTGTTACTTAAATACACCTTACGAAAAAACAAAAGGTATTCCCTATCTCGAATTTGCTCTTAAAAACGGCGAAAATCTTTTACCAAGTGCTGTTTTTTACGATTTAGGAACTCTTTATCATCTTAATTATCAATTCGATGAAGCCATAAATTTTTTTAACCGATTTGTTGAAATATCAGCTAAAACAGAACCACATTTTACGTCAGCAAAAAAAATGATTACAACTTGTAATAATGCAAAAGAAATATACGCACATCCATTGCAAATAGATATTAATAATCTTGACTCACCTGTTAATTCTGAAAATAGTGAAATTACTCTACTTATTTCTGCCAACGAAGAAAGTATTTATTATACACGTTCATTTTCAAAAACTTATGAACAGTTAGAGATTGAGTTTATGAAGAAAACTTATTGCTCCGTTCTTAAAAATAAAAAATGGCAGGAACCTTTTGAAATTTTAATAGAAAATCCTCCCGAAGGAATGCAAATTTCGTTAGCCGGAAGCTCGCCTGATGGTGAATTATTATTTTTCTCTGTTGGTAGCGACGTTTCTGCCGACATTTATTCTTGCAGAATTGTTGACGGAAAGTACATTGATTTTATTAAAATGTCTGAAATTATCAATTCACCGTTCTGGGAAGGAAAACTAAGCGTAACGTCCGATGGACATGAACTTTACTTTTCGAGCAATCGTACCGGCGGATATGGAGGAAAAGATATTTACAAAGTTACAAAAGAAGAAAACGGAAACTGGACAAATCTGCAAAATCTGGGAACATCGGTAAATACTGAATATGATGAAGATTCACCATTTATTCATTCCGATAACAAAACACTTTATTTCAATTCAAATGGACACAATACCATGGGCGGATTCGACATTTTTTTAAGTTCCAAAACAGATTCAGATAACAATTGGACAGAGCCTGTAAACATTGGCTATCCATTAAATACAACAAGCGATGATATTTGTTTTGTGATTTCTGCCGATGGCAATACCGCCTATCTTTCTTCGGCTCATAACAGCCAGTTTGGCAAATACGACATTTATAAAGTTGTGCTACATAAAACAATATTTAAAAACATGGGTAATTGCGACACCCTTAAGGAAAATAACCATTGTTTCGTTTTTTATGAAAAAGGAACACTTGACCTTGACTCAACCTCTTTAGCCTATGAATGGGATTTGGGGGATGGAACCAAAATAAAAGGATTGGAGGCAGAGCATTGTTTTGAAAAGATAGGGCAATATTTTGTCAAATTAAATGTCATTGATACTTCAACAGGAAACGTATATTCAAATGAAGCGTCATATAATTTTGTGCTGGAAGATATTGAACAAGTATATATCAATTCAGTTGATACCTGTTTTGTGAATAAAAAAACTCAATTTGACGGGGTTGGTACAAATCTGAAAAATTTTATCATTCGGGAATATTACTGGGATTTTGGTAATGGAAAATTTGCAAAAGGGATATATGTTACTAACGTGTTTACAAAAACCGGCAACTATTCCGTTCGTTTGGAAGTTACCAGCACTGAAGATACGGCAGGGAATGTTCAGAAGGCCTGTGTTTTAAAAAATATTGTAGTTATTGAACAAAAAAACAGAGAATAAAACATGCCTGTAAATAAAATTTTAATTATTTCGGGATAATTTTATTTTGATGTGCTGAATGTAAAAAATAATGCCACTTCCTTTGTCAGTGTAAACTCCGGCATGATATTATGGTAACAAAAAAACATTCCAACTATAAAGTTCCGTAGGAACGACATTATTTATATATTTGACAATGTGACCCGAATTACAATTACGTTCTATCCCCTTGGTTCGTGTCCCCACGAACCAATTCTAATTTATTCATAATGTCACTCCTAACGGAGCTTTATAAGGAAAGTACGCAATTTTTACCATAATTTCGTCCCAACGGGCATTAATTACAAAAGTTTTTAGCACATCAAAATAATTTTAACCCAATATTTATTTATCAAATATGAAATATTAATATCTTTACAAGCTAAATAATTGCGGTTTTTATTAATGAATAAAATATTTGCTATACTGCTAACGTGATAAATTTTAACATTTCATCCTGCACATGCGGGACAAAAAGGTATAGAGGTATAAGGAGATCGGATTATACCCTATACCCTTATACCCCTTACCTGGAACCCTTATGTAATAATTTACCCTGTGCAAAGTATATATTATTGTTTTTATTTTGTTTGAGTTCAGGCATTTTAATTGCTCAGCCAAACAAAGTAAACCCTAATGGCTATAATGTATTTTATTACGATAACGGAAAAATTTCGAGCGAAGGAAATATGCGTATTGGCAAACCAGACGGATTCTGGAAAACATACTATCCAAACGGAAATTTAAAATCGGCTGGGAATCGTTTAAATTTTGAACTTGACAGTTTATGGATTTTTTTTAATGAAAATAATGATACAACAGTAAAAATTGATTATAAAAACGGCAAAAAAAATGGTTATTTATTTTCTTACGAATACGGGTTAAAAGCTCAAATAAAAACCGGTGGGTTAGTTTCAAAAGAACTTTTTTTAAATGATGTAAAACAGGGATTATCATATTATTACGAAAATAACATATTATACAAATCTGTAAATTATAAAGACGGAAAAAAGCAGGGATTATCAAAAGAGTTCGATAAAAATGGCAGAATTGTAGCCATAACAGAATACAATAACGATTATATTATTAACCGAGAACGAATTAACACAATTGATAAACAAGGATTAAAACAAGGAGTTTGGAAAACTTTTCATCCTAACGACAAAATTGCAACCGAAGCAACTTATTTAAACGATACATTAAACGGTTTTTATAAAGAGTTTGACATGCAGGGAAAACTTTTAAAAATTGAAAAATACCAAACCGGACAACTGCTTACCGATAGCTTAAATATTGAAGCTAATCCAGTTAAATGGGTCGAAGATTTTTTTGACAATGGTAAGGTAAAATTCAGAGGAGGTTATATTAACGGTGTTCCAGTTGGGTTACACAAGGAATACCCTCGCGATGGTGCTATAATTATGGCAAAAGAATATGACGAAAATGGAATTTTTTCGGGCGATGGAGCTGTTGATGAAAATAACAAAAAACAGGGAAACTGGAAATATTATTACGAAAGTGGAGAAGTTAAATCAATTGGAGCATATAAAGATAATTTAAGAACAGGAGAATGGATTTTTTATTACGAAGATAGCAAAATTGAACAACGTGGAAAATACAATAACGACAAGCCATCGGGACAATGGACTTGGTTTTATACAAATGGTAACAAATGGCGCGAAGAAAACTTAATTAAAGGTATTGAAGAAGGCTCGTTTACAGAATTCAACAAAGAAGGTAAAGTTATTTTAAAAGGCGAATATGTTGATGGAGAACGCGATGGCATCTGGAATTACAATAATGGCGATTTTACCGAAGAAGGAACATATCAGGACGGTTTGCAAAATGGATTATGGAAAGGATGGTTTTCGAACGGAAAATTAAATTACGAGGTAAATTATGTGCAAGGCGTTCCTAATGGCAAATATAAATTATATTACGATAACGGTTATATGCGCGAAGAAGGGTATTACTCAATGGGAAGTAAAGAAAAAAACTGGAATAAATACGATATGCAAGGAACACTTTATCTGACAATTACATATAAGAACGATAAAGAGTTCAAATTAAACGGTATAAAAATAAGACTACCAAAAGGTTCAGGCGAATGATTTTTTTACTTTTAACACACCCTACGCAAAAAACAAATATGCCACGATTTACACTAAAATATATTAAAAAGGATTCAACCCGCCTCAAACGAACTGTATTTTGTATCTTTATTCTTTTAAATTCGTTAAATTATTGACAAAAAACAATCTGCGTAACATCAGTTATTAACTTAACAACTATTAAGATAATGATATTTTTAAACATGTAATTAATATAAATATGAAAGAAAAAATCACAAAGTTATTATCCGAAATTAATGCGGTACACATCAAAAATAAAGCCCAACTCGAAGAATTTCGTTTAAAATATTTGTCAAAAAAAGGCGAAATTTCTACTTTGTTTGAAGGGTTTAAGCAAGTCCCAAATGAGTTAAAAAAGGAAATGGGACAACTTTTAAACACACTTAAAAACGAAGCTCAGGAAAAATTTTCACATTTTCAAAACAATATAAATAATGAAACTGAATCGAGTAATTTAAACGATTTAACAATGCCAGCCGACCCAATCGAAACTGGCAGTCGACATCCTTTGAGTATTGTTAGAAATGAAATTATCGAAATTTTTAGCCGATTAGGATTTACTGTTTCCGAAGGTCCCGAAATTGAAGACGATTGGCACGTTTTTACAGCTCTGAATTTTCCCGAAGAACATCCTGCACGCGATATGCAAGACACCTTTTTTATCGAAAAAACTCCCGATATTTTACTTCGTACACATACATCATCTGTACAAGTAAGGGTTATGGAAAAACAAAAGCCACCTATTAGAATTATTATGCCCGGCAGAGTGTTTAGACATGAAGTCATATCTGCTCGTGCACATTGTTTTTTCCATCAGGTTGAAGGTTTGTATATTGATAAAAATATTTCGTTTGCCGACCTTAAACAAACGTTATTGTATTTTGCCCGCGAAATGTTTGGCGAAAACACTCAAATTCGTTTACGTCCATCGTATTTTCCTTTTACCGAACCATCTGCCGAAATGGATATTTCGTGTAATTTATGTGGTGGAAAAGGTTGCACTTTTTGTAAGCACACTGGTTGGGTAGAAATATTGGGTTGTGGAATGGTTGATCCAAATGTGCTTGAAAAATGTGGTATTAACAGTAAAGAATATACGGGATATGCCTTTGGAATGGGTATTGAACGTATTACAAATTTAAAATTTCAGGTAAAAGATTTAAGAATGTTTTCGGAAAACGATATTAGATTTTTAAAACAATTCTCAAATACAATTTAGGAACTGTCTTTAAAGTTGAAAAAAAAGAACGCAGACGACGCAAATTTAAACTGAAAATTCTGACGCAGATTTACGCAGATTAACACTGATTTTTTTTCATTTTTAAACTTTTTTTATCCATTTCATCTGCGTTAATCAGCGTCTATATTTTCTACTTTATTCGTTTTATCAGTGTCTATTTTTTAGACTTCTCGTTATCAGCGTACTATTGTGTTTTACTGTGATATTATTGCGTCTTCTAATAACACTTCATAAAAATATCCGTAACCAAAATCTTTGTCAATGCAAATTTTACCTTCGAGCGTAACAATATCATCAACTTTCACTACAATATTAGTGGTAATAGTTAAATCGAACTTGCCTTCAAAGTCAGTCCCATCTTGTAAATGAATCCAATTTTTACTCATTATTTCGGTACTGAATTTCACAACCTTCCCTTTTACTTTTATTGTTTTGCCAGCATATTTTTCTTTATTTTGGAATAATTCGGCAATAGAAATTTCGCCGTTATTGTGTTCTACAACAACTTCTTTTTTCTCGATTTTTGGCTTTTGAGGAGTAATGTTTTGCTCAGCTTGAGCATTACCATGAGTATTAGCTTTATTCATATCTTTGTTAGCAGTAATAGGTGTTTTACTCAAATTGTCGAGAAATAAAACTTCTTTAAAAGTTCTGTTTAAATCTTTACTTTTAAAATCTGTCATTGGAAAACCACCCTCATAATAATAGGTATCGTTAATTTGTGCTTCCATTTTTGGAACGGCGAGCCACAACTCTTTATCGTTTTCATTAACACGCAAATAGGTGTATTCATTTGCTTGAAGCACTTCAGCAACTACGACTTTATGTTCGTTTGGATTACTCGAATTTTGATTTGATTGACATGACGAAAAGTAAACGCCAGATGCAATAATTATTGTTAAAAAAATGATTCTCATTTTATTTATTTTTTTATGATTAATATTTAGGCGCAAAATTAGTTAGAAATATTTATATATATGCAATTAACAAAACATGTTATTTAACACTGTTTGTTTTTGTAAATAAATACTGTTCTGATATTTATAAAGATTGTTTTAAAAAATAGGTTTTTTTAACGAAATAATAATATCTGTTTGATACTATTTATTTTAAATTTACCGACTTTATAATTTTTTGTTAAGATATTATTAAGTGCTCTATATCAAGTAATTAACTAATTTTTTAATTTTTATGAAATCAATATTAAGTACTTTATTTTCGTCGAAATCAACAATAATATTACTGTTCCTTCTTGCAATTTCGTTGGCAACAGCAACTTTTATCGAAGATAAGTTCGATACAAATACCGCTAAAATTCTTGTTTATAATTCAAAGTGGTTTGAGTTTCTTTTTCTTTTGCTCATTATAAATTTTATTGGACATATTAACAAATATAAAATGCTGAACAAAGACAAGTTAACGGGTTTTCTTTTTCACACTTCTTTTATAATAATGATATTAGGTGCCGGTATAACCCGTTATTTTAGTTTTGAAGGTAATATGCACATTCGTCAAGGCGAAAGTTCTAACGTTATGGTTGGCTCTATGCCTAATTTAATAATAAATATGAGAGATGGAAACGAAGAGTACAGCTATGAAAAGCCATTGCTTTTTAGCCCGGTTACAAATAATTCGTTTGATGTTACTATTCCATCCAAATCGAAAGGTGAAATTACTGTAGAATATAATAACTATGTTAAAAATGCTGTAGAAAAAGTAAATGAAAATGTTGATGGCGGCACAAATATTATTGAATTAATTATGTTTACACACACGGGCAGAAATAAAGTGTTTGTAAAATCGGGTGAAGTAAAAGTATTAAATGGATTAAATATTTCATATAATAGTAAGAACAATAATTCAATTAATATTATTGATTCAAATGGTGGATTAAAAATTTCGGCACCATTTGACTTGTTTTTAGCCGATATGCAAGAAGAACAGATTCAGGATACAATTAAAAAAGATTCTATTGCTGAATTTACACAAAAATATGCTTATAATACAGCTAATGCTGCAATAGTTTTAACAACTAAACACAAAAATGCAAAAGTTGAAATGGTAAGCGGCGAGCCCGAAGAAAGTAAAATTGATGCACTTTTGTTAGATGTTACTGTAAATAGCAAAAAAGAAACAATATCTGTTTTAGGTGGCTCCGATTTTGAAGCTAATATGCAACCTTTTAGAGTAAATGGAGCAAAATTGAATATTGGATATGGATGCAAAGTAATTTTACTCCCATTTTCGTTAAAACTTAACGATTTTATTTTAGAAAGATACCCCGGCTCAATGAGCCCTTCTTCGTATGCAAGCGAAGTAACATTAATTGATACGCGTAACAAATTAAACGAAAATCATCGAATATTTATGAATAATGTTTTAGATTACGATAAATACCGCTTTTTTCAATCGTCGTACGACCAGGACGAAAAAGGAACAATCCTTTCTGTTAATCACGATTTTTACGGAACATGGGTCTCATATTTTGGTTATACTCTTTTAACTTTAGGTTTTATACTTACATTAATTAATAAGAAATCTCGTTTTATAACATTAAGTAAAAATATTGGTGAATTGTCAAAAAAACGTAAAGCCGGTATATTAACAATTGCTTTTGTTTTAACAATTAGCACTTTTGGGTTTTCTCAAAATTCATCAACTAATTCTGTTAGTGAAGAGCAATCCGAAAAATTCGGACATTTATTAGTTCAAACTTATGATGGAAGATTTGAGCCATTAAATTCGCTGACTTACGATATAATGCATAAAATTTCGAGAAAAGATAATTTCGAAATCGAAGGCAAAGGAAAAATGGATGCTATGCAGGTTTTAATTGATATGCTTATTGAACCTGAATTTTGGAATCAGCAAAAAGTGATTTATGTTAGAGAACAATCGGTAAAAGATGTTATAGGTATAAAAGAAAAATACGCTTCGTTTGCCGACTTTTTTGATAAAGACCAAAAATACAAACTTCAACCTTTTGCCGATGAAGCTTTTCGGAAAAAACAATCAGAGCAAAACAAATTCGATAAAGAAATTATTAAAGTCGACGAAAGGGTTAATATTTTTATGATGGTTATTAGAGGAAGTTTTTTAAAAATATTTCCAGTACAAAATTCTCCCGAAAATAAATGGATAAGTTTCGATGATAAATTAGCAATAACGCCTTTAACAGGTTCATTAAAAATAATTAACGACGATTTAAAATTAGCTAACTTTAACTACTCAGGTATTTTTACAGCATATTTAATGGAACTTAAGTCGGGTAATGTTGAACAAGCCGATAAAATACTTAAATATATTTCTGGAATTCAGCGTTCTACTGCAATTGCAGAAACATTATCATCCGAATCAAAAATAAATGTTGAAATATTTTATAACAATGCTCAAATATTTATTTTTCTTAAAAATTTATATGGTGGTTTAAGTGTATTGTTATTATTGCTTGCCTTTATTGATACATTAAAATCTAAAAAAAACAAATTATTAACTTACTCTTTTAATTTTTTAATGGCTTTATTGGTTTTAGGTTTTATTTATCATACAGTTGGAATGGGGTTAAGATGGTATTTAACCGAACATGCTCCATGGAGTAACGGATACGAAGCGTTGATTTTAATTTCGTGGGGAAGTTTGTTAGCTGGTTTTATTTTTGTGAAATATTCAAAAATAACTTTAGCAACTACCGCTTTACTTGCGTTTTTTACATTAATGACAGCCAGCCACAGTAGTTACGACCCACAATTAACTAATTTGCAGCCCGTTTTAAAATCGTATTGGTTAATTATTCACGTTGCTACATTAACAATTAGTTATGGGTTTTTAGGACTTGCATTTTTCTTGGGAATAATTAATATGTGTATAATGATTTTTAAGAACAATAAAAATCATTTTAAACTTAACTTAATTATTAAAGAACTAACTTATATAAGCGAAATGAATATAATTATTGGATTAGTTTTAGCAACTATTGGAACTTTTCTTGGCGGAGTTTGGGCTAACGAATCGTGGGGCAGGTATTGGGGTTGGGATGCCAAAGAAACATGGGCATTAATTATTGTTATTGCTTATATCATTATTTTACATTTAAGATTTATTCCAAAATTCAACAATAGTTACGTGTTTAATTTTTCTTCAATAATTGGATTTAGTAGCGTACTTATGACATTTATTGGAGTAAATTATTATTTGTCGAAGGGAATGCATAGCTACGGAGCAGGCGAAACTCCATTATTTCCTATATGGGCATGGGTTTTTATACTTTCGGTAATAACAATAATGGTTGTTGCAGGGATTAAAGAAAAAATTAATTCAAAGTACTTAGACAAAAGTTGATTTTTGGCTTGTACTAAATATTAAGGGTATAATAAAATTATTAAGAAATAGTTTTTTAACCAAAACTAAATATTTTGCTAACATTTAAAATATTAGTATCTTTGACTACAATAAATTAATTGCCGTAAAAATTAATAAAAAATAATTTTTAATAAAGCAATGGACTTAAAAAAGCAAATAGAATATTGGATTAATACAGCCCTGGATGATTTAGATTCTGCCGAATTATTAATTAAAAATAACAAAGCAATTCATGGTTTGTTTTTGTGTCATTTATGTATCGAAAAAGCAATAAAAGCACATGTTGTCAGATGCACAAATGAAGTTCCGCCAAAAATTCATAATTTATCATTCCTTATTGAGAAAACTGATTTAACCCTTTCAGAAGCACAATTATTATTTTGTGATTTATTAATGTATTACCAGTTAGAAGGTCGTTATCCCGAATATTATCCTAAAGTTCCTGGCAAAATAAAATCAGAAGAAATGTTACAACAAACTAAAATATTATATCAATGTCTAAAAGCGAAGTTATAGAATTATTAAAACAATATTGCTCATTGTTAAATATTTCAGGTATTCATATTGAAAAAGCTTTTTTGTATGGCAGTTATGCTCGCGAAGAAGCAACTGACGATAGCGATATAGATATAATGTTGGTATCACAAATGTTTGATACAAATGCTCCGGAAGCAAATATTAAAGCATGGTCGTTCACTCGAAAAATTGATTCTCGCATTGAACCTTATACTGTTGGTTTACAAAAGTTTTTAACTGATGATATTTCACCGCTTATTCAAATAGTAAAAAAGGAAGGGGTCGAGATCCCTTTTTAAAACAAAAAAGAAGCAATGTTTTATTTCTTAAGAAATTACGTTTCATTAATCCGAAACTTATAAGTTTGCAATGACTTGTCTTAAAATTGGATTACAATAAAATTGTAAGTTTAAATTACACAAAAATTTTAAAATTCTACAGCCAACCCACATTGGCTTTTGCTCCACCCTCAAAAATCCGTTTTCATAGTTAAATTTTAGCTTAATTCTTTATCTTTGTGCATTTAAAAACAAAGCAAAATAATCATTACAACAACGACAAAAACTAACATTTGAAACATAATGGAAAAATTGAAAAAATATAAATGGATAATTCACTGGTCTGCCTTTGGCATATTGGCTTCTCTTTTTGTTTTTACTGCTATATTTTTTGAAGATAAAGATTGGATTGGAAATGTATTGCAAGCTATAGGTACTATTGCAGGAATTTATTTGACTATTATTATTTTTCTTCAGTCAAAAGACGAATCTGACAAACAGTTCAGAGTACATATAGAACATCTTCAAAAATTTAATACAACTCAAATTGAGGCATTGCAGAATTCTACAGAGAAACAAATAGATGCGTTACAAAGTTCTACTGAAAAGCAGTTAAACACTTTACAAGAACTGAATATAAAGCAAATAGAGGCATTAAATGTAGTAACAGAAAAACAAATTACTGCCTTGCAACAATTAACAGAGAAACAAATTGAAGTACTTCATAAAACTACATTTGACCAGATTTCATCTTTTGAACAGCAAATAAGAGAAGTAACCAACAAGTTATCTGATAATTCAATTCTGCTTGCTGAAATTTTAGCTAGAGAGTTGGAAAAATCACTTGACTTTTATGGTGGTGCAATAAAACAAGAAGAAAAAAAATATTCTAATTTGACAAACTGGAAATTGTTGAGAACAGAAGCAGAGAGAGAACAACAATTAAACAATCAATAGAATCGCATTCAGCAGATCAAAAGAGGATATGATTACTTAGTGCTTGTCTATAAAGTCAGTGTCTGATTCATAATGTTCGAGTTTGAGGCATACGAAGTTTTGAAAACCA
>MENF01000022.1 GCA_001769035.1 Bacteroidetes bacterium GWA2_32_17 | reverse complement strand
CATTTACTACAGTAAACTCCTGATATTTAAAAATTTCGAATGCCTTGAACTCGAACATTATGAATCAGACACTGACTTTATAAACACAAATTAGTGTTTATCTGTAATGTCCGATTTTTTCGTTATGCCCCAGTACGCTTCGCTACGGGGTAAACTTGTTTTGAAAACAGTCATTCCGCTTAGGCGTAACTCCTTGATTATAAAAACTTCGCAAGTTTCAAACTCGAACATTATAGACAGACACTAATTATTTTTTAATAATTTTTAAAAAAGTAGTTTATATTAAAAAAAATTATAATTTCGCGAAAAATTAAAATTGAATTTAAAGCTAACAAAAAGATTAAAATATGTATTGGACACTTGAATTAGCCTCAAAATTAGAAGATGCTCCTTGGCCTGCAACAAAAGACGAACTCATTGATTTTGCAATTCGCTCTGGTGCACCAATGGAGGTAATAGAAAATTTACAAGAACTTGAAGACGAAGGTGAAGCTTATGATAATATAGAAGATATTTGGCCCGATTATCCCACAAAAGAAGATTTTCTGTTTAACGAAGATGAATACTAATAATTGAATATTTATTATTGACTCACCTTACGAGAATAAATTCCAAATTCCAAATTTCAAGTTTGGGACTTGTGGTTTAGGACTTAGGACTTATTCACTTTTGCGTTTCATCAGTTATTGAAGATTTATTATTGTATTATTCTTCAGTTTTTTTATCGAAAATGTCAAGTTTACTCATTGGACGAATGTTAATATACCAATAAAAATTGGATAACAATAAATCGTTTGCAGGCAATTCATCTATTGGATGTAAAACAGCAGTTGGTTTTGTTAAAAAAAGTATTTTTGAAACCTTACTACTGTCTAAATAAATAGTCATTTTACTGCTTTCGGCTTTGTTTGCTCCAATAAGTTCGTTATTATCTTTAGGAAAATAAATTGATTCGCCATTGCCATCTACTTCAATATGGTCGAGTTCCTTGTTTTTAATGTAACCAATCATGTTTTTACCTTTTACCTGGTTAAAACGAACAGTATCTTCCTGTGAAATTACAAATGCTGCATTGTTTAATACAACATAATCGGCTTCGTTATTTTTTGTGTGAATTTCGATTTGTTCGGCTGTAAGCTGATGAATATCGGACCATAATATCGGTTTTTTAAAAAATTTAATTATAGAATCGCGTAACGAATATGTAAGCGAATCGCAACTTCCCTGAATATCGCTTTTATAAATTTTTACTTTATAATATGCTTTTATAAATTTATATTCGCCAATGCTGTCTTTAATAACATTTGACCTTAAAGTATCGGCATGAAGAAACAATGTGTCGGCACCTCCATAATTTATAAAAACAGCACTATCGGTTAACATAGCTTGTTCCGGATTTTCGAAATAATAACCGTAATTTCCTAAAAGAGTGATGTTTGCAGATGTATCAATAATTTCAACGTTTTTATATGCTTTACCAAATTTTTTATTTCTGTCGTAATATAAACTATCGCCTTTTATTGTTTGTGCTTTGCTTTGCAAATAGGCATTTTTATTAAACTGGCTGATTTCGGTTTTTGTGTTGTACCATCCATTTTCGCAATAAATTAAATTCGAATCACCAACTATTTTTGATGGTCCATAAAACGAAGATATTTCTGTTTCAATGTTATACCTTAATGAATCGGAATACATGTGATAATCGGGGTTGGTTAATATAACACTCTTCACAGCTACAAAATCTTTAAGGAGCGAGAAATAATATCCCCACTCGCTAACAAGTGAATTTTCGCCATCTTTTATTTTTCCCCAGTTAAAATAATATCCTATATTTTGGTTCCTATCGTAATTCATCGAGTCGGTTGTTAAAACAGCTTTTTTATTAATAAGTTTAACATTATTTCTTACTTCGGCAATTTTTGTATTTCCAAAATATCTAATTGAATCGCCCCACAAATGAATAGTATCACCCATGTTTATATGAACATGCCCGTACATTACAACATTATTTCTTAATGAGTTGAAATAAGCAGAATCGCAGTTTAATATAGCACTGTCGTGTTTAAATGATACGTTTCCGGTTAATCGTTTAATTTCTTTTCCAAGAAGTTTTTCGTCGTAATCAATAACATCGGCATTTAGAAGCTCGATTTTTTTAACTTCCTGTGCAAGTACATTAGTAGTAAGTAATATAATTAAAAATAAAATATAAAACTTGTAACTACTTATCATATTGATGAATTCTAAAATTGTTTATTGTTACCTCACCTAAATCCACTCCAAAGGAGAGGACTTTAGCTTTTAATGGATTATTTGCTGTTTTTACAATTAATTTCTATGAATTTTTATTTATTTCTAAGTTTTTAGTTTCTGGTTTTTAGTTTCAGGTTTTTAGTTTCAATGTATTTCTATTTATTTCTATATATTTCTGTTTTTTATTTTTTTTGTTTTCATTCGTGAAATTAGTGGCTAATGATTTTATTTTTTTGAAATGGCGGACATAACGGACAGACACTACTTAATCTCAATTTTGTTTATTTTAAAAGTTCGTCAATTATATTGTCAATTGTTATGGCTTCTGCTTCTGCTTTATAATTTTTAGTTATACGATGTCGCAATACGGGATGGGCTATTGTTTTAATATCTTCTATATCTGGAGAAAATTTACCATTTAGCACCGAAAGTGTTTTTGCAGCAATTATCAAAAATTGAGAGGCACGCGGACCTGCACCCCAGTTAATATATTTATTGGCAAGTTCGTGCGATTTTTCTTTACCTGGTCGTGTTGCAGCCGAAAGATTAACAGCATACTTTAAAACATTATCGTTTACAGGGACTTTTCTGATAAGCTCCTGATAATAAATTATTTCATTAGCAGTAAGAACATTTTCGGGTTCAATTGTTATTTCGGAAGTCGTTGTTCTAACAATTTCTATTTCATCGTTGAACAGTGGATAATCGAGAATTGTGTTAAACATAAACCTGTCGAGTTGAGCTTCGGGTAAAGGATACGTACCTTCCTGTTCGATAGGATTTTGGGTTGCTAACACAAAAAATGGTTCCTCTAAATTAAATTGCTGACCTGCGGTTGTAACAGAACGTTCCTGCATGGCTTCGAGCAATGCAGCCTGAGTTTTGGGTGGAGTACGGTTAATTTCGTCGGCAAGAATGAAATTTGCAAAAATTGGTCCTTTAATAAATTTGAATTTACGGTTTTCGTCTAAAATATCAGTTCCAATAATATCTGATGGCATCAAATCAGGTGTAAATTGAATACGTTTAAATTTTAATCCAACCGATTTGGCAATTGTTGTTACTAAAAGTGTTTTTGCTAAACCAGGAACTCCAATAAGCAGGCAGTGTCCACGACTGAATATTGTTATCAAAACTTCTTTAACAACCTGATTCTGCCCTATTATCACTTTTTTAATTTCGTTTAAAAGTTTTTCGTGAGCAAGCCTTAAACTTTTTATAGCATCTATATCGTTTGAAAAATTAATCATAATTTAAAAAATAAAAAATTACTTTATCCAACCTTTATATTTAAAACTGCAATTCAAATAAGAATTGTCAATATGTATATATGTTATTTTTTGTTCTTTCTCAATCCATTGTTTCATAACATCTTGCTTTTTGTTTGCAAGTGCCATTTCCTGAACTTTCTGATAATCGTCGCTTAAATTAGCTTTATGCGAAGGGTAACGGGCTTTAAGTTTAATGATTTTATAGCATTTTTTTCCTTTATCGTCCGAAAATTCAAACGGAGAACTAATATCATTTACTTTTAATTTTTTTAACCAAAACGATGTTACCGGGTCGAGTTGGTTGGGAATAAAACGACTATTATTTGAATAAGGGTTCACAGCAAGTCCGCCATTTGAGCGGGTATCAATATCCTGGCTATATCTTTCGGCTGCTTTATTAAATTTCATTGAATCTGATTTTACAATTTTTGCAATACTGTCTAATTTGTTTCTTGCTTTTAATGCAGAAACTGGGTCAACTTTAGGAGTAACTAATATATGACGAATATTAATTTGTTCGCCAAGCCGTTCAATTAATTGAATAATATGATAACCATATTCTGTTTCAACAATTTTTGAAACTTCG
Organism: Bacteroidetes bacterium GWA2_32_17; assembly: GCA_001769035.1. Taxonomy (GTDB): domain Bacteria; phylum Bacteroidota; class Bacteroidia; order Bacteroidales; family GWA2-32-17; genus GWA2-32-17. The sequence continues at coordinate 23,582 of MENF01000022.1, read as the reverse complement.
CCATCTTTAAGTTTAAATGCAACAGCAGCAAATTCGGGTACAAGGTCGGCACGACCTACAAAACCAAGTTCACCACCTTTTGTAGCGCTTCCAGGGTCTTCGCTGTATAAAACTGCTAAAGTGCTAAATTTATCACCTTTTAATATTCGCTCACGAAGTTCGTTAAGTTTTTCTTTTACAGCAAGTTTCTCTTGTTCTGTTATTGTTGGATATAAAACAATTTGCTCGTATTCAATTTCTTCGTCTAAAGTAGGAATGCTGTCGGCTTGCAGATTTTTAAAATACTGGCGAACTTCTGAAGGAGTAATTTTTAAACTTCCTGTAAGTTTATCTTGCATTTTTTCAGAAACCATCTGCTTTTTCAGCGATTCGCGAAGGTCGGTTTTAATTTCGAGTATTGATTTATTAAAATAGTCTTCTAATTTTTTTTCGGAACCAATTTGTGAAACAAAATATCTTATTCTTCGGTCAAGTTGTGCGTCAATTTCTTTGTCGGTAACTTCAATGCTGTCTAATTCTGATTGATGCAATAATAAATTTTGATATAATAGTTCTTCTAATATGTCGCATTTTAAATCAACGCTATTATTATTTGTCTGTTCTAATTGAACAAACTGGTTTTCGATTTCGCTTTTTAAAATGTAATTTTTTCCAACAACACCAATTATCTGTTCAACTGTTTTATCTTGCGAAAATGATTGGAAATTAAGTGTCAGCATAATTATTACACTAAATAGTGTTTGCAAGAAAACTCCAATTTTTTCGTTACGCGTGCGACAAAAATCGTTATTTACATCAGTAAACTCCTCATTTTGTCGCATCGCAAGCCTCAAACTTGAAGTTTTCTTTATCAAACACAGAGTGCAAGCACTAAATATTATTTGATAGGTTTTATTCATGTGTTTATATTTTAAAGTGGTTTATGGTTTTTAGTTTATGGTTGTTAAAAACCCGAAACTCCAAACCTGAAACTTGCTTTTCATTTTAATATATTTCGACATTATTTTTGTTAAGTTCTTCTTTTAATGCGTTATTTTCTAATTTGTTAAAAAGTTCTATTTTACGCTTTGTTAAAATAATTGGTGCAATTAAATTTGTTGCAAACTCAACTGGTGCTGATGTGCCAGCAAGCTGATATTCTTTAATATATGCAAAGTAAAAGTAATTGGTGTCTTTTAACTCGATTTGTTTATTCGATTTTAAAAAAAAATCCTGGTCAGATATTTCAATAGGCAATAAATTCAATAATTTATTAAATGAAAACCATTTATCTTTAAAATTTTCATAAACTAAAGCGTATTTGTTACAATAATTATCTAATTTAATCAAATCTTTTTCATTTGTTTTTGTATATAACGACTTTAATATTTGAATGTTAGGTGCCGACCTTGGAATTTTAATAAAGTTTGCTTTTACAATATTTTCTTCCAACTCAAATTCATTAGGGTGCGAATTATAATAATTACTAAGTTCTTGCTCTGTAATAATTGTATCAAGTTTTTGATTAATGAAATTTTGTTGATATTTATATATTAAAAGTGAAGTTTTATAATTATCGAGTTCTTCCGAAACATCTTTATCTTCATCCGATAAATTAATCTCGGCAAGATGAAGAAGAACTTGCTTTTTTGCCCATTTATCAATAAAATTTTTAATTAAATTAATGCTGTCATCTTTTGATTTTATACCATTTAAAACATCTTTTAAATCAGATAAATATAAATTTTCATTATATACTCTTGCAATTGGCTTTTCGTCGGTAGCTTTTTTCGACGAACAAGCTATTGCAATAAAAATCAATAATATATAATGAGTATATTTCATTTATGGTTTAATATGCGTAATTCTACAAAATGTTATTTAATTGTAGATAGCACTTCTTTGTTTACCGAAATTGTATGCTTTGCTCTTAATTCTGAAATCCAGTTTTTTTCGAGAAATGATTGATAGTCGGCTGTAACAAGTCCTTTTGCTTCGTAAAGTGTTTTTATTTGTGGTTCAAGCATTTTGTTTATAACTAAAATTTGCTTTTTATCAGAATTTGTGTCAAATGTTTTATTTAAAGAAGCATCGGCATTAAAAGCAATTTTATCAACAGCAGGATTATCACCTTTCTGATATAATTTATTGTCAATTATTTTAAGAGCAGATGAGTCTTTTTTTGTTTCTAATTTCACTAAATCATCGTTTGTTAATCCCTTTTCATTTTTCTTTTCAATCATTTTTAAAGTTTCATCTTTAGCTTTATCGTTAGAGTATTGGAATATTGTTATATCGGCACGTTTTTCCCATAAGTAATTATTTTTATTTTTTTCATAAAAATCGGTAAGTCCAATGGTATCTTTAACAGCTTTTGACCATACCATTTTGTCAGTTAAATCGAATAATAAAATTCCATCATGGTATTCATTCATTAAATATCTGAAAGGTGGATATTTAAAGCCTAAACGTGCTTCTTCATAAGTTATAACTTTTTCTTCTAAATATTTATCGAACAAGTCATTAATATATTGATTAACCATAGATTGTGATGATTTCTCTATTTTTTTAGATTTTTTTCTGTTATTTTCAATATATTTTGCAAATTGTTGTTGAGTATATGTTGAGTCGCCAAATGTGAATAATGTTTTTATAAGTTTAACTGCTTTTTCGGCTTTCCAATTGTCCGAAAAAACTGATGTGTCAACCACTAAATAGAATTCCTGTAATTGCTTATCGTTAAATTTGTAGTTGTATTCTTTTTTAAGTTTTTCAACTAAAAACTCACGACTTTGTTGTGAGCGTTGGTCTTTAGCCATACGAGTTTGCAAATCGGACTTTACCTCATCAAAAGTACCAACGGGTTTACTCTCAATTTTTTTAATAATGTGCCAGCCAAAAGCAGTGCGTATTGGTTTTGAATAATCTCCCTGATTTTTTAATTCAAATGACGCTATTTCAAATTCAGGAACCATACGTCCTATTCCAAACCATGGAAGTTCGCCACTTTTACGTGCCGAAGATTTATCGTCGGAATAATCTATTGCTAATTTACTAAAATCTTCGCCAGCCTGTATTTTTGCATAAACTTCATTAATTTTATCTTCTGCTTTTTTAACATCTTCGGGTTTTGCATCTTTTGGTACAAGAACCATAATATGAGCAACTTTAACTTCGCCCGGGTTAGGTTTACTGTCGGTTAATTTAATAATATGATATCCAAAAGAAGTTCGAGTAGGTTTTGAAATCTCTCCAACTTTTAGGTTATATGCAACATTTTCGAATGGATATACTGTAGAAAGAACTGAAAAATAACTTATATCACCTTTTAAATATTTTGTAGTTTCGTCTTCTGAATTTTCCTGTGCTAATTTCCCAAAATCTTCGCCGGTAATAGCTTTTTTATATAAATCGAACGCTTTATTGTAAGCAGTAAGGGTATCCATAGGAGTAGGATTTTCGGGAATCTTAATTAAAATATGACTTGCTCGAATTGCAATTTTTTTTCTTTCATAAGCTTCGTTTAGTAATTGAGCATCTACGTCTTTATCAACAAGATATGGAACTGCTAATTGTTTACGATAACCTGCAAGTTCGTTTTTAAAACTTTGTGATGTGTCTAATCCTAATTTCTCAGCTTCTAAAACTTTGAGTTTGAAATTAATAAATAATTCGAGATAGTCGTTGAGTGATTTGTTATCAATTTGAGTTTCTTTAGAATTATTCTTTTTGTAAATTCTCACAAACTCACCCTTTGTTATTTTATTGTTGTCAATTGTTAATAGAACTGCATCGTCATTATCAGTTTGTGCAAAAACAGATGCTATCGAAATAAATAAAAACACATTGGTTAATTTAAAAAACTTTTTCATATTATTAAAATTTAAAATTATTCTCTACTGTAATTAGGTGCTTCACTTGTAATTGTTACATCATGCGGATGACTTTCGGTTACACCGGCATTTGTTATTTTTACAAATTTTGCGTTTTGTAATGCAGCAATATCTTTGGCTCCACAATATCCCATTCCTGCTCTAAGACCGCCAACCATTTGATATAAAACTTCATATAAAGTTCCTTTGTATGGAACTCTTGCCGAAATTCCTTCGGGAACAAGTTTTTTTATATCGTCTTCCATATCCTGAAAATATCTGTCTTTAGATCCTTTTTGCATGGCTTCAATAGAACCCATTCCCCTGTACGATTTGAATTTTCGTCCTTGAAAAATAATTGTTTCACCAGGCGATTCTTCAACTCCTGCAAATAAACTACCTGCCATAATTGAACTGGCACCGGCAGCAAGAGCTTTAACAATATCGCCCGAATATCTTATTCCTCCATCGGCAATTATTGGAACTCCGCTATTTCTAACTCCTTTTGCAACATCGTAAATAGCAGATAGTTGCGGTACTCCTACTCCGGCAATAATTCTTGTTGTGCAAATAGAGCCAGGTCCGATTCCAACTTTAATAGCATCGGCACCTGCTTTTACCAATTCTTTAGCGGCATCGGCGGTAGCAATATTTCCTGCTACAAAATCAACATCAGGATATTTTTTCTTTGCACGTTTTAACATTTCAATTACACTTTTAGAATGTCCATGAGCTGTGTCAATTGTTATTGCATCAACCTGAGCCTTTACTAATTCATCAATCCTGTCAATTGTGTCGGATGTAACCCCTACTGCTGCAGCAACTCTTAATCTGCCCTTCTCGTCTTTGCACGAATTTGGGCGGTCTTTAGCTTTTGTTATATCTTTATAAGTTAGTAAACCAATTAACTTATTATGACTGTCAACTACCGGAAGTTTTTCTATTTTATAGTTTTGAAGAATCTCAGAAGCTTTGTGTAAATCAATAGATTGCGATGTTGTAATTAAATTTTTTGAAGTCATTACCTCTTTTATAGGGCGTTTAAAATTTTGCTGAAAACGTAAGTCGCGGTTTGTAACAATACCTACTAAAATTTTATTTTTATCAACAACAGGAATTCCGCCAATTTTATATTCTTTCATTAAATTAAGAGCATCGCCAACAGTTTTATCTTTGCTAATAGTAACAGGGTCTAATATCATTCCATTTTCGGCTCGTTTTACCCTCATTACTTCTTTGGCTTGTTGCTCAATAGTCATATTTTTATGAATTACTCCAATTCCACCTTCGCGAGCCATTGCAATTGCGAGATTAGAATCAGTAACTGTATCCATAGCAGCCGAAACAACTGGAATATTAATTGTAATATTTCTTGTGAATCTTGTAACAAGAGATACTTCTCTTGGCATAACTTCGCTGAATGAAGGAACAAGCAAAACATCATCGAAAGTTAAACCTTCGTCAATAATTTTATCTATAATAAATGACATTAACAACCGTTTTTATTAAAATTGCGGCAAATTACAAAAAAATAAAGATAAAAATCAGAAAATTATTTTTTTTTGTATTTTTTAACATGTTTTAAAAAAAATGTAACTTTAAAAATTTAAATAATTATTCAACTGATACGATAGCTATCGGATTAAAATGCGATGTATTAAGTTTATCGAAATGCTAAAAAACAAATATATGCCACATATTACAAATAGATTAATAAGTTAATCAGTTATTGAGTTAATAACCTATAACTTAATAACTCAATAACTATTTCAATTTGTGTAATCTATGGCAAAAATGGCTTATTTATGGGCTGAGTAGTTGCAAGAATTTAAATTGAATAAATTTACCGAAATATTAACCAAATACTGGGGTTATTCAAAATTCCGTGATTTACAGGAAGAAATTATAACTTCTGTTTTCAATGGAAATGATACTCTGGGCTTACTCCCTACCGGTGGCGGAAAATCTATTACCTTTCAGGTTCCGGCAATGGCAAAGCCTGGTATATGTTTAGTAATTACACCGCTGATAGCACTTATGAAAGACCAGGTCGAAAATTTACAAAAAAAAGGAATTAAAGCTAATATGATTTTTTCGGGAATGACGTTTCGGGAAATTGATTTAGCTTTAGAAAACGCTTGTTTCGACCGGGAACTGAAATTTTTATATTTATCGCCCGAACGGCTCGGAACTGAACTTTTTCGCGAGAAGATTAAAGGGATGAAAGTTAATTTTTTAGTAGTTGATGAAGCTCATTGTATTTCGCAGTGGGGTTACGATTTTAGGCCATCTTATTTGAAAGTTGCCGATATTCGCGAATTAATTCCAAAAACACCAGTTTTGGCTTTAACTGCAACTGCTACTCCCGAAGTTGTTGACGACATTCAAAATAAGTTACTTTTTAAGAAAAAGAATGTCTTAAAGAAAAGTTTTGAACGAAAAAATTTAACTTATTACGTAAAACATACCGACGATAAATATGCCGATTTATTAAAACTAGCAATTCACAACAAAGGAACCGGAATTGTGTATGTAAGAAACAGAAAAAAAACAGTTGAAATTTCAAACTTTTTAAAAACAAATAAAATTTCAGCCGATTATTATCATGCCGGTCTCGAAATGGAAATTCGTAACAAAAAACAAGAGGCATGGAAATCGGGTAAATGTCGTGTAATGGTTTCTACAAATGCTTTTGGAATGGGTATTGATAAATCTGATGTGCGATTTGTTGTACATATAGATTTACCCGATTCAATTGAAGCATACTTTCAGGAAGCAGGAAGGGGTGGACGCGACGAAAAAAGAGCTTTTGCTGTGTTGTTGGTTAACGAAACCGACCGCTCAAAACTTGCCGAACAAGTTGATATTTCGTTTCCGCCAATTGCAAAAATAAAAATGGTATATAACGCTTTGGGTAATTATTTGCAAATTCCTATTAGTGCAGGAAAAGACAGTACAAATGATTTTAGTTTAATTGATTTTGTTAATACTTATAAATTTGATGTTCTTACCGCTTATAATTCACTTAAACTATTAGAACAGGAGGGCTATATTGCTTTAACAGATGAAATTGAAACCCCTTCGAAACTTCATTTTATTCCAAACCGTGAATACCTTTACAATTTTCAACTAAAATATCAAAAATTTGATGCTGTAATAAAACTATTGTTACGCACATATTCAGGACTATTTAACGATTATGTGAAAATTGATGAAGCTTTTTTAGCCAAACATGCAAATATCGAAAAAGATATACTTATAAAATATCTTTATGAACTTAATAAATACGATATTTTAGAATATTTACCACGTAAAAAAAGTCCCTTTATTTTATATACCGAAAACAGACTTGATGATAGAGCTATAATTTTTTCGCAGGAAAATTATCGCGAACGTAAGCGTCGTTTAATTATCCGTATAGAACATGTTTTAAATTATGCATTTAGTAATAATAAATGTCGTAATCAATTACTATTGTTATATTTCGGCGAAAAAAATCCATATCGTTGCGGAGTTTGTGATGTCTGCGTACAACGTAACGAACTTGGTTTAAGCAATTTTGAATTTGATAGTATATTAGATAAAATTAAAGAGTTATTAAGCGAGGAATCATTGGAACTTAACGTTCTTATTGATAAAATTGAATCCGATAGCGAGCGGATTAGTAAAGAAAAAATCGTGAAAGTTATCCAGTGGCTGCTCGACCATGGCAAAATATCTTATAATAAACATAACAAATTAAAATGGGCACACATAATATATTAGTATGTGCAATAAGTATCATTTTAAAAAGTCCCAAATTCCAAATTCCAAAAACCAAATTCCAAAACTCGAAACTTTAAACCCGAAACTAAAAACCAATTGTTAATTTCCCTGTTAATAAAGATTTTCACAAATTTCTTTTGTTTAATTATCTTTGTAAAAATTTTATAAATGGTAAGCAATTACAACGAAGATAGTATTCAAACCCTCAACTGGCGTGAGCATATACGCAGGCGACCAGGAATGTACATTGGCAAACTTGGCGATGGCTCATCAAGCGATGATGGAATTTATGTACTTATTAAAGAAACAGTTGATAACTCAATTGACGAATTTGCTCAAGGATGTGGAAAAACTATTGAATTGACCGTAAACGAAAAAGAAGTAAAAGTTCGCGATTATGGCAGAGGCATTCCTATTGGGAAATTATTAGACGTTGCCTCAAAAATGAATACTGGTGCTAAATACGATTCTAAAGTTTTTAAAAAAACCGTAGGATTAAATGGTGTTGGCATTAAAGCAGTAAACGCACTTTCTAAACAATTTATTATCAAATCGTTCCGCGATGGCAGTGGAAAAGTTTGCGAGTTTGAAAGAGGTAATTTAGTTAAAGAAAATAACTTAAAAACAACTTCTGAACAAAACGGTGTTGAAATTATTTTTACACCCGACGAAGAGCTTTTTGGCAACTTCAGCTTTTTAAATGAATACATAGAAAGCAGGGTAAAAAACTATGTTTTTTTAAACTCCGGGCTCATATTTAATTTCAACGGAACAAAATATAATTCGAAAAATGGATTGCTTGACCTGCTTAACGAATACATGAATGCCGAAGGACTTTATCCAATTATTCACTTAACAGGCGAAGATATTGAAGTTGCTCTTACTCACGACGATGGATACAATGATGTTTATTATTCATTTGTAAACGGACAACATACTACACAGGGAGGTACACATTTGCTTGCTTTTCGCGAAGCTGTAGTAAAAACTATTCGTGAATTTTACAAAAAAGATTTCGATGCAAACGATATCAGAACATCTTTAGTTGCAGCAATAAGTATTAAAATTGATGAACCCGTTTTTGAATCGCAAACCAAAACAAAATTAGGTTCAAAAGATGTCAGTCCAAATGGTCCAACGGTTCGAAATTTCATTATTGATTTTGTTAAAGAAGCATTAGATAATTTCTTACATAAGAATCCTTCAATTGCCGACATTATTCTCAAAAAAATTCTCGAATCGGAAAAAGAAAGAAAAGCTATTTCGGGAATACAAAAAAAAGCTCGGGAATCGGCAAAAAAAGCAAGTTTACACAATAAAAAATTACGTGATTGCAGAGTTCATTACAATTCCAGCAATGAACTAAAACTTGAAAGCACACTTTTTATTACCGAAGGTGATTCGGCAAGTGGTTCAATAACAAAATCGAGAGATGTTAACACACAAGCTGTTTTTAGCTTAAAAGGAAAACCCGAAAACACTTTTGGCAAAGCTAAGAAAATAGTTTACGAAAACGAAGAACTTAATCTTTTGCAAGCTGCACTTAACATTGAGGAAGGTGTTGACTCACTTCGTTATAATAAAGTAATTGTTGCAACCGATGCCGATGTTGACGGAATGCACATACGGCTTTTGTTACTAACATTTTTCCTTCAATATTTTCCCGATTTAATTAAACTTGGACACGTTTATATTTTGCAAACACCCTTATTCAGAGTTCGTAACAAACAAAAAACCATATATTGTTATAACGAATCGGAACGTACAACTGCTTTAAAAAAATTAGGACAAAATGCCGAAATAACCCGATTCAAAGGACTTGGCGAAATATCGCCCGATGAATTCAAATATTTTATTGGTAAAGAAATGCGACTCGACCCTGTACGGTTAAGCAAAGAAGACCATTTAATTCCTATGCTTTCGTATTATATGGGAAATAATACACCTGAACGTCAGGATTTTATTATAGAAAATTTAAAAGTTGAAGCCGATTTTGTAGAAAATTAATTTTCAAATTCACATGAGCGAGATTGATGTTCCATACAACGAAAACAATGAGTTAGAAGAAAATTCTGCTCACATTCAACCACAAGAAAAAAAGACTAACATAATACCTGCAAATCTTGTTACTTCAAGTACGACACGCCTTTCGGGCATGTATAAAAATTGGTTTCTCGAATATGCGTCTTATGTTATTTTAGAACGTGCTGTACCTCATCTCGATGATGGATTAAAACCAGTTCAACGACGTATCCTTCACTCAATGAAGAAAATAGATGATGGAAGATATAACAAAGTAGCCAACATCATTGGTTTTACTATGCAATACCATCCTCACGGTGACGCATCAATTGGAGAAGCTTTAGTTCAACTTGGACAAAAAGATTTGCTTATTGATTGTCAGGGAAACTGGGGAAACATTTATACCGGTGATAGCGCTGCTGCACCGCGTTATATTGAAGCTCGACTTTCAAAATTTGCACATGCCGTTGTTTTTAATCCAAAAACTACAGCATGGAAACTTTCTTATGACGGAAGAAATAAAGAACCAATTACATTACCTGTAAAATTTCCATTATTACTTGCTCAAGGAGTTGAAGGGATTGCTGTTGGATTAGCTTCTAAAATTATCCCACATAATTTTATTGAACTTATTGACGCATCAATTGCACATTTAAACAATCAAGATTTCGAACTTTATCCCGACTTTCCAACAGGCGGAATGGCAGATGTTTCGAGATATAATGACGGATTAAGAGGCGGAGCAGTAAAAATAAGAGCCAAAATTAAAAAGATAGATAACAAAACGCTTATTATAACAGATTTACCATTTGGACTTACTACCGAAAAGCTTATAGATTCAATATTAAAAGCAAACGACAAAGGCAAAATTAAAATCAAAAAAATTGACGATAACACAGCCGAAAATGTCGAAATTTTAATTTACTTAACACCAGGCACATCACCTGATAAAACTATTGATGCACTTTATGCATTTACAGGTTGCGAAATTTCTATATCGCCTAACGCATGCGTTATTTCTAAAGACCAGCCACATTTTATTGGAGTTAAAGAAATATTAAAAGCCAGCACCGATAGAACTCTCGGACTACTTAAAATGGAGTTAGAAATTCGGTTAAACGAATTAAATGAAGACTGGCATTTTAGTAGTTTAGAAAAAATATTTATTGAAAAACATATATATCGTAAAATTGAAGAATGTGAAACATGGGAAGCAATTATCAGCACAATTCATGTTGGCTTAAAGCCATATAAGAAATTATTTTACAGAGAAATTACTGATGAGGATGTAGCAAAATTAGTAGAAATAAAAATTAAGCGAATATCAAAATTTAATGCTTTCGAAGCCGATAAGCACATTAAAAATATTGAAGAAGAAACATTAGAAATTAAAAACCACCTTAAAAATCTTGTTCAATATACAATAAATTATTTTAAACAAATAAAAAAGAACTTTAGCGAAGGCAAAGAACGAAAAACCGAACTTCGTAATTTTGAAAATATTCAAGCTACAAAAGTTATTATAGCAAACGAAAAGCTTTATGTAAACCGTGAAGAGGGCTTTTTTGGAACCGGACTTAAAAAAGACGAATACATTTGTGAATGCTCTGATATTGATGATATTATTGTTTTCCTGAAAGATGGTAGTTATATTATTTCTAAAGCATCAGATAAAGCATTTGCTGGTAAAGATATTATTCATATAGCTGTTTATTTAAAAGGCGACGAAAGAACTATTTACAACGTAATTTACAGAGATGGCAAATCGGGTCCGTATTTAATGAAACGATGTGCAATTACTGGCGTTACACGAGATAAAGTATATTATATAACAAAGGGTACAGAAAACAGTAAAATACTATGGTTTACTGCAAATAAAAATGGTGAAGCCGAAATTGTAAAAGTATTTTTAAAACCAAAACCAAAATTAAAGAAGCTCATTATTGAAGTTAATTTTAGCGAGTTAACAATTAAAGGAAGAAACTCTCTTGGCAACATTGTTACAAAAAATGAAGTTCATAAAATTCATTTAAAAGAACAAGGGAGTTCTACTCTTGGTGGCATGCAAGTTTATTTCGATGAAAATGTTAAACGTATAAATACCGATGGGCATGGCAAATTATTAGGCGAGTTTATTGGAAACGATAAAATAATAGCAATTAATCAATCAGGCACTTATAAAATATACTCTTACGACCTCGAAAACCACTTCGAAGAAGACCTTATACATATTGAAAAATATAATTCTAATAAAATTTATACAGCAATATTTTACGAAGGTGAACAGCAATTCTATTATTTAAAAAGATTTCAAGCCGAAGATACAGATAAATTTGCAACTATAATTGGTGAGCATCCCGAATCGCGTTTCGTAACATTCAACTCACATAAATATCCAAGAGTAGAAATTAAATATGGTGGAAAACATAAAAAACGTCCACCCGAACAAATTAATGTTGAAGAATTTATTGGCGTTAAAGGTTACAAAGCACGTGGCAAAAGAATTTCAACTTTTGAAATTGCAGGCTTTGAATGGCTCGAACCATTAAAAGAAGACGAGTCCGAACTACAAAATACTCCTGCCCCACCCACTGAGCCCACAAATAATATTGAAGAAGTAAATGTTGATTCAGACCCAATAAATCCAAAACAAATGACACTAAACCTATAATTTAATATGTTTATATTTTATTAAATTATTGATATTCAGATATAATAGCTATCGGATGAATGAGATTGATGTAGATTGAATGAGATTGAATGAGATTGATAAGATTGAATGAGATTGAATGAGATTGAATAAGATTGAATGAGATTGATAAGATTGAATGAGATTGATAAGATTGAATAAGATTGATAAGATTGAATAAGATTGATAAGATTGATAAGATTGAATGAGATTGATAAGATTGATAAGATTGAATAAGATTGATAAGATTGAATGAGGTTGAATGAGATTGATAAGATTGAGAGCTTTTCAATCTTGTTTTCACAATCTTTTTCAATCTTGTTTTTTTCAATCTTTTCAATCTTCTTTATAATCATTCAAGTCGTGTGTTTAATAATTAATCATGTATGTTTCGAGTAAATAAAAAGAATTGGTTTATAAAGCACAAATCGTAAATCTTAAATAATAAATTATGGTTTTCTTTTTTATAGGCTTTATGGGTTGTGGCAAAAGCACTATTGGCAAACAACTTGCACATAAACTCAATTACAAATTTATTGATTTAGATGAATTGATTATTTCAAAAACAAATAGCTCAATTCCCGACTTTTTCGATAAATATGGAGAAGAAGAATTTCGTAAGAAAGAATACGACTTGCTTCGAAAAATTGATTTTTCTAATGATATTATTATTTCAACGGGTGGTGGTACACCTTGCTACAAAGACAACATGGAGTATATTCGCAATATCGGTACAACTATTTATTTAAAACTTGAAACCGACTTGCTATGTAAACGGTTAATAAATTCGCACACAATACGCCCAATGGTTAATGGAAAATCTGAGAATGAATTAAAAATATGGGTCGAAAATTTATTAAATAAACGAAAAGTTTTTTACGAAAAATCACATATTGTTATTGATGCCAGAAATATCTCTACTTCTCTATTGTTGAAAGTATTAAGCCCATACATTCAAAAATAATTATTTTAAAAAATGTTTTATTACACTAAATAAAGTTTTACTGCTTAAAGGTTTAGTAATAAAATCGTCAAATCCGCACTTAAAAGCATGTTCACGCGTTTCTAACTGGGCATCGGCAGTTTGAGCAATAATTGGAACATTGGGTAAAAATTTATGAATTTCCTGAGTAGCTTTGCAACCCGAAGTTATCGGCAAGTGTAAATCCATTAGAATTAAATCAATTTGAGTATTTGTTTTTGTTATTTCTATAGCTTCATCACCGTCTTCAACATGAAGTACATTTGCACCTTTTTTTTCTAACAATGTGCGTAAATATAAAAAGCTCGCATCGTCATCTTCAACTATTAATATTGTACGATTTGTTAAATTAATTTCAAATTCAGTTTTCTTTGTATCATCTTCATTTTTAAAACTGTTATCTTTTAATTGTTTATAAGGCATTGTAAAATAAAACTTAGAACCTTTTTCAAGTTCAGATTCTACCCAAATATCGCCACCCAATAAATTAACAATTGCCTTTGATATTGCTAATCCTAAGCCAGTTCCACCATATTTCAGCGATGTACCATCATCAGCTTGTTTAAATCTTTCAAAAATTCTCTCAATACTATCCTTATTTATTCCAATCCCTGAATCATAAACATAAAATTTTATTTCATTATTATTTATAATATAACCAAATTCGATTTTTCCTTTAAGTGTAAATTTAAGAGCATTAGTTAACAGATTAACAAAAACTTGCTTTAATCTTCCTTCATCTACAAGAACATACGATTCGGCATTTGATAGAGAAGTTAACAAATTTATTTCTAAATTACCTTTTCCCTTAATAAATTTATCTTTTTCGATCAATTGTAATAATTTATTTAGTATTTGATTTAAATTACATGCTGTTTCGCTTATTCTTAATTGTCCAGCTTCAATTTTTGAAATATCAATAATATCATTAATTAAATTGAGCAAACTATGGCTACTGGAAGTAATCATATTTATATATTCATTGCGAGTTTTTTTATCAAGTTCTTCATCGCGTATCAAATCGGAAAAACCAATAATTACATTTAAAGGTGTGCGAACCTCGTGACTCATATTTGCTAAAAATGCAGATTTTAATCGGTCATTCTCTTCGGCTTTTTCTTTGGCAATTTTTAACTCATTTTCGTATTTTTGTCTATCAGATAAATCAAATACTATTGATAAAATATTAGGCTTTTTGTTTACATTAATTAATTCTCCTGAAAAAGAACATACTCCTGTACCATTATTTTTCAAAAATTTCATTTGAAAATTTAAAATAGAGCCTTTTGTTAAAATAGTCGTTTTAATATATTCATAATCAGCAGCCGATTGGAAAAATGGAATTAATAAAATATTAGTACCTATTATTTTAATCTTTTTAATACAAATAGTTTTTTCAAAAGATTCATTTACATCAACAATAATTCCATTTGAATCAATAATAAACATCGGGACTGGTGTGCGGTTAAAAGAAATCGAAAATTTTTCTTCCGATTGCCTTAATATTTCCTCTGATAATTTTCTTTTACGCATTTCTTCTTCTAAAGCAGTAGTTCTATGTTTCACTTCTCTTTCAAGCTCATCTGAATATTTTCGATAATTTTTTAACATTGTTATAATAAATGGAATAACAAGTAGCAATAAAAATATTGCATTAAATATTGTTGTTGGTATTTCGGAAAGAAGCATTTTTCTGATAAAGCTAATTTCCATGTCGGCACAAGCTAAATACTTATTACCCAGCTTGGTTGTTACAGGAATTAATACTGAACGAAATGTTCCCCACCTATCAGTATATGTTAAATAAGTTATATCGCTACTATTAAAAGCATTATAAAATAATGTATCGGCTTCGGTATATTCCTGCCAATAGTAAGTTAAATTGTTTCCTGTAAGTAACTCTTCTGATGTTGCCGATGATGTTGTAAAATAAATCTTTCCATTGTGTAACACAACAGAGTATGTATATTTAACTCCCAGATTATCATTTTGTTTTGAAAGCAAATCTGTAATTTCAAAAAATTCTATTTTTGTGATTGAGTCCGGTGCAATAGCTCTATCATGGTAATTATTTGGCAACAAATAATTTACACTATTTGCTGCTTCAAAAAGTTTCTTGTCAACTTGTTCTAATATTTCATTTTTATGACTATAATATGACCATATTGAGTATATTGTTACACCTGCAATGTAAATAATTATTGATATTACAATTGTACTTAATTTTGAAATATGTTTAATTTTTTTAAACATTTATATCTAATTATTTTAATATGTCAAAATTTATATTTTCGTGATAAAATATCATTTTTCTTACTTTAATCTATCGTAAAGTTACACTAAAAATTAATAAGAGCAAATTTATTTTGAATTTAATTAATAAAAAAGAGTATTTATACTCATTTTAAATTAGTATAAATACATAGTGTTATTATTTTGTTAGTTCCTGAAAAACTTGCTCTAATGACATTTCTTTCTGCTGCATCGAAAGTACTGTATAGTTGTGTTTAACAGCAAATTGGAATATTTCGGGGCGTATATCATTATTTGTATTTCCTTCAACAATCCATTTATTTTGTTTAATTCCCTGTACTTTATTTACTCCTTTAATTTTTAATAGTTCATCACGCGAAACAGTTGTACTAAATTCAACTATTACAGTTTGAATGCTTTCAGAAATAGAATATTTATGTAAATCGTCTTTACTACTATCGGCAACTATTTTACCATTGTTTATTATTATTATTCTTTTACAAATAGCTTCAACCTCCTGCATAATATGAGTCGAGAGCAATACTGTTTTTTCTTTACCCACTTCGGCAATTAAATTTCTTATTTCCACAATTTGGTTTGGGTCGAGCCCTGAAGTAGGTTCGTCTAAAATAAGTACCGAAGGATTATGAATTAATGCTTGTGCCAATCCTACTCGTTGCCGGTAACCTTTTGACAATGCACCGATTTTTTTATTTTGTTCGGGCAATAAACCCGTTTTAGAAATAATTTCTTTTGTGCATTTATTAGCTTCACCACTTTTAATTTTATATAATTTTGCAACAAATTGCAAATATTCGCTAACATACATATCAAGGTATAGCGGATTATTTTCAGGCAAATAACCAATCTGTCGTTTTACTTCAATACTGTTATTTAAAATATCTAAATTATTTACATAAACTTCGCCTGATGATGGTGGAATATAGCCAGTAATAATTTTCATCATTGTTGATTTTCCAGCTCCATTAGGACCTAAAAAACCAAATATTTCGCCACTCGATATTTCAAACGAAACATTATCAAGGGCTTTTTGTTTTCCATAAAGCTTTGTAATTCCTTTTACGCTTATTGACATTCAAATAATTTTATGCGAAATTAAACATTTTCGTTACATGTAGTTGTTAAAATTTGCAAACAAAAAACAATAGACATCTTTCCAAATAAATTATTGCAAAATTATATATATTGCCACGACCTTTAGGTCGTGGAATATAAAAATAATAAATTTGGCTTTAGCCAAAACAAATGAAATTTATCATATAGACTACAATCTGTTAGCTATCGTATGTTGGAGATAAATCAACAATGACTTGGATTTATGAAAAGATATTTTGGCTAAAGCCGTTCCTCTTCTTTATAATTTAAACCACGACCTTCCTTCGACTTCGCTCAGGATGACAGGTCGTGGCAATTATACTGACACTTAATAAATTTGCAAAACAATATTCATTTCGAGTCTTAATATCAATAGGATTTTTTTGCATTTTAGTTCCGTATCAGTATAAATATTTAATTGGAAAGATGTCTAATGAACAATAAACAAAGTTAGAATTAAGAAGTGAAAAGTCAAACGCTCAACATTTTTGAACAATAAACTTTTTAAAAAACAGAAATAGATAGAAATACATTGAAATAACTAAATAACAAATAACTTTTTTAAACATAGAACAATAAACAATGGACAATTATCTTTTTCTTAACTTTTCGCCAAGCACTTTAAGCATGTCTGCTGTCATAGCGTCTAAATCGTACGAGGGTTTCCAACCCCATTCTGCACGGGCAGCACTATCGTCAATAGAGTTTGGCCAGCTATCTGCAATTGCCTGACGGAAATCAATATTATAATCAATTGTAAAGTCAGGAATCTGCTTTCTTATACTTTCTGCCATAAGTTTAGGTGTTACACTAAAAGCCCCAACATTAAAGTCGGAATGATGCTTTAGTTTGGAATAATCAGCTTGTAACAGGTCAATGGTACATTTCAGACAGTCGGGCATGTACATCATAGGAAGCATGGTGTCTTCCTTTAAAAAGCAAGTATATTTTCCATATTTAATAGCATCGTAATAAATGGCAACAGCGTAATCGGTAGTTCCACCGCCGGGTAATGTTTCGTTACTTATAATTCCCGGATAGCGAACTCCGCGAATATCCATTCCGTATTTTTGAACATAATAATCGGCTAAAAGCTCGCCGGCAACTTTTGTTACACCATACATCGAAGTCGGTTTAAGCACAGTTTCCTGAGGTGTATTGTCTTGCGGTGTTGACGGTCCAAAAGCTGCTATGGAACTGGGATTAAAAACCTGTTTAACTTTAAGCTCACGAGCTACTTCCAACACATTAATTAAGCCGTTCATGTTTACATTCCATGCCAGCATAGGATTTTGCTCACCTGTAGCCGATAAAATAGCCGCCATATTAATGATGCAGTCCACCTGATGCTTTTTGCATGCCTCAAAAAGTTTATTTTTTTCAGTTACATCAAAAAACTCAAAGTCCCCCGATTCAAGTACTTTTTCTGATGGTGCAGTCTTCCGACCGTTACCAATAACATTTTTGTTTCCATAAAGATGCCTCAGTTCCATAATAAGTTCAGATCCAATTTGTCCGGCACAACCTATTACTATAATTTTTTTTAGTTCCATAAAAATGGGATTTAAAAGTAAACAATGATTTATTGCGACAAAAGTATAATTATTGTCAATATAGTTTTATGTTAAAGAGAAAAAACAACTAATTTACCTGCATTATTCTTTTACTATGTTGATAATCTTCATTATACATAATGTGTGTTGTAAAACATAATAATATTAATAGTATGATTAATAATGATTTAATAATTTTGCTTAATTATTTTGAAGTATTTTCATTAACCATGTGTTCTTAACAGATTAATTATTAATACTATATAGAGTCTGTCTATAAAGTCCGCTGACTGCGTTATGCTCGTTTTGAAAACAGTCATTTACATTAGTAAACTCCTTGATTTTCAAAACTTCGCAAGCCTTGTCATCGAACTTTATATTCCAGACTCTTGACATTATGGACAGACACTATAGTAAGTAATTATTAAAAAAATGTTTTTTCCCATCAGATATTTATATAATTTTGCCATCAATAAAGATATTTATTTAAAAATTTTAAAACTTAATAAAAATGTATAACAATTTTCAAAAACACCTTCAGAAAGAACTGGCTGATATCAGAGAAGCTGGTCTTTACAAGAACGAACGTATTCTTACTAGTGCACAAGGCGCCGAAATTAAGGTTAGCACCGGGCAACAAGTAATAAATTTTTGTGCCAATAATTACCTTGGATTATCCAATAATAAAGAATTGATTTCAGCCGCTAAAAAGGCACTTGACAGCCACGGTTATGGTATGTCGTCTGTTCGTTTTATTTGTGGAACCAGCGATTTGCATAAAGAATTAGAGAAAAAAATTGCCGAGTTTTTTGGTACCGAGGACACCATTTTATATGCTGCCTGCTTTGATGCAAACGGAGGAGTATTTGAACCATTGATGGGCGAAGAAGATGCTATTATTTCCGATTCACTTAATCATGCTTCTATTATTGATGGGGTGCGTTTATGCAAAGCTGTAAGATACCGCTATAATAATGCTGATATGGACGATCTCGAAAAACAACTAAAGGACGCTCAGGCTCAGCGATTCAGACTTATTGTTACCGACGGAGTTTTTTCTATGGATGGAAATGTAACTCCCTTAGATAAAATTGTTGCTCTTGCCGAAAAATACAACTCACTTATAATGATTGATGAATCGCATAGCGCTGGCGTGGTTGGTAAAACCGGCAGGGGTGTAACAGAGCAATTTAATTGCCGTGGAAAAGCGGATATTATTACCGGTACGCTTGGAAAAGCTTTTGGTGGAGCCATTGGTGGGTTTACTACAGGCAGGAAAGAAATTATTGAGATGCTTCGTCAAAGGTCGCGTCCTTATCTTTTCTCAAACTCTATTCCACCGCTTGTTGCTGCCGCTGGTATTGCAATGATAGATATGATGAGCCGTACCAATGAACTTCAGGATAAATTACATCGCAATGTAGAATATTTTATGAAAAAAATTAAATCGGCTGGATTCGACATTAAACCAAGTTCTTCCGCAATTGTAGCTGTAATGCTTTATGATGCAAAACTTTCACAGGATTTTGCCGCAAAACTTCTTGAGGAAGGTATCTATGTGATTGGGTTTTATTTTCCGGTTGTTCCTAAAGAAACTGCCCGCATACGTGTTCAGCTTTCAGCGGCACATGAACTTGAGCATATTGACAAATGCGTAGCCGCATTTACTAAAGTTGGCAAAGAATTAGGTGTGCTTAAAATGGATACCACATTAAAATAAGTTCATTCCGCAATCGCTCGCATCTTGCGAGTGATTGTTAATTTGGCATCCTGCCCGTTATAACAAAGTACATTGATTGTAAATTATAAACGAAAATAGATTAAAAATACCAGAGGTAAAAGTAAAACTCACTCGCAGGATGCGAGCGAGTGTATTGAGCAGGATGCGGGCGAGAGTTCATTTTTCCCGTCTGTTTATATTTTTTAGTTTATTGTTCCTCAATTTATTATATTTTTCAGATTGATGTAGATTGAAGAAGATTGATAAGATTGAGAGCGTCCCAACCTTTTTCAATCTTGTTTTTTTTCAATCTTTTCAATCTTTTTTCAATCTCATCACTTAACCTCAACCGCTAATATAATCATTCCCTTGTGTGTCTTTAAATAGTCGTGGATGTTTCATCCGATAGCTAATGTCAATTTAAATGATTTTAAGCAATTTTAGATTTAACCGAAAACATAAAATATATTACTGTAATTAAGGCAGATACAGAGGTAACTATAAATGCAACAAACGGATTGAAATTATACCATAAAAGACCTGCTATAGTACTTGCAAGCATAGTGCAAATGCTTTGAAATGCCGTAAAAGTACCAATGGCTGTTGCCGTTTCGTTTTTATCTGCAATATTGCTAATCCATGCTTTACTAATTCCTTCGGTTGCAGCAGCATAAATACCATATATAAAAAACAATAAAAAGAAAACATACAAATTAGAGTTAATTGCAAATCCAAAATAAACTACAGAAAAAAGTAATAAACCAATAACGAAAATAGTTTTTAATCCAATTTTATCTGCTAATATTCCTATTGGATACGATAACAATGCATAAATTAAATTGTAAAAAATATAAGTACCAATAACCCATGTATCGGTTAATCCTGCTTCTTTTATTTTAAGTAACAAAAAAACATCGGAGCTATTAAAAATTGTAAAAAATAGCAGACCTATAACAATTCTCCTATATGCAGGACTACTTGTTTTCCAGTATTTTAGAAAAGAAAAAAATGAAACTTTCTTTTTTCCATTTTCCTTTTTTGGTTTCTCTTTAATAATTAAAGTTAGAATTATTGCAAGAACTCCTGGGAAAAATGCAATATAAAAAAGTGTTGTATAATGTTCGGGGTTATAATACAAAAACACCAATGCCATTATTGGTCCAATTGCTGCTCCAAGAGTATCCATTGAACGGTGGAAACCAAATATTCTGCCTTTTGTTTCGGGAGTAGCTTCATCGGAAAGTAAGGCATCGCGGGAACCTGTTCTTACGCCTTTTCCTAAACGGTCAAGTGTTCGTGCAAAAAATATCCAAATTGGAAATGTGAAAATTGCAAGTAATGGTTTTGATATTGCACTTAACCCGTAACCAATTTGAATAAAAGGCAATCTTTTACCTTTTTCGTCTGATAATTTACCAAAATACCCTTTGCTTAAACCGGCAGTTGCTTCGGCAATTCCTTCCAAAACACCTATTAAAATTATCGAAAAACCTATAGTTTTTAAATAAATTGGCATTATTGGGTAAAGCATTTCGCTTGCTATATCGGTAAATAAACTAACAAGCGATAATACCCAAACTGTTTTAGAAAGATATTTCATTATAAAATTTTTGTAAAATTATTTAAATTATTTAACATTTTTTTAATATTAATATGTGTTAAAAAAATTGACTTTTGTGTTTTAACATTATAATTTTGAAAAAAAATTACTTATGAAAACAAAATTTTGTTTTAAAACTTTCTTATTATTGTTTTTATTTGTTATAATATATTATTCAAATAATATACAAGCTCAAAATAAAAGCGAAAGCAAGCCCGATGTTCATATAAATGTAAACAGGGAATTTGATGAAAAAGGGAATGTTATAAAATACGACTCAACTTACAGCTGGTCGTGGAGTAGTGATGGCAGCCAAAATATTAATGATTCGATTGCTGCAAAATTTCCTGAAATTTATAATAACAGAAGTTTTTTTGATAACCCCTTTAGCAACCAGTTTAACTTTTTTAATGATACTACATTTTTTGGAAACGACCCGATGTTTGGAAATTTCGATAAGCAGATGCATGATATGATGAAGCATCAACAGCAAATGTTTGATGAAATATATAAGCAATTGCCCGATTCATTGGAAAATAACAAAAATAATAAATCTGATGGCAATCGGATTGAGCTGCAACAAAACAAATCGCAGAATAAGGGAATTGATTTATAAATTTTGCCTTTGTTTAATTGCTTCAAAAAGAAGAATTCCAGAAGCAACAGATACATTTAGTGATTCTATCTTGCCTTTTAAAGGGATTTTAACCGAATAATCGGCGTTTTCAAGAATAGAAGAATGAATACCCAAATCTTCTGAACCCAAAACAATTGCAGTAGGTAAAGAAAAGTCGATGTTATAGTAAGATTTTTCAACTTTTTCGGTTGCGGCAACTATTTGAATTCCGCTTTGTTTTAAAAAGGTAATTGTTTGAATAATTGATTTCTCACGACAAATTAACATAGTATTTAAAGCCCCCGCCGAACTTTTTACAGCATCGGCATTAATTGATGCAGCCCCTTTTAAAGGAATTACAATTGCATGAACTCCTGCACACTCAGCAGTACGTACAATTGCTCCAAAATTTCTGATATCTGTAATGCTATCTAAAATTAAAATTAAAGGGATTTCACCTTTTTCGTATATTGTTGGAATAATTTGCTCGATGTTATAATAACTTATTTCGGATATGTAAGCAATTGCACCCTGATGAACTTTAGAGGTCATTCTGTTTAGTTTTTCATTAGGTACAAATTGAGTTGGAACATTATTTTCGCGTGCTAACGAAAATAATTCTTTAAATAACTCGCCTCCTGCCTGCTTACTTAAAAAAAGTTTCTCTATTTCCTTTCCTGCACGAATAGCTTCAATAATTGAACGGATTCCGTAAATTAAATTTTTGCTTTGTTCTGACATTATTTCTAAAAATTAATAAAAAATATTACTATTAAATATTAGAGGTTAGACACTTATACGTTAGAGGTTAGAGGTTTGACTTTAGAAATTAGAGGTGTAAATGTGTGCCACTTATTTATTAATGAATTAAGCATTGCTCCAACTTCTTCATATCTATTATCTAAACTTGTAAATTCATCATTAGTTATATATTTGCAATCTTTTGCAAATTCTAGCCAACCTCTTGTTTCTTCAGAAGAACCAATTGAATCAACAAGATGTCGTATAAAAACATTTTCATATTTTCTTTTTGCATTTCCTTCTCTGATATTTATATTAGCAGAACGAGAAGATCTTCTAATTTGATCAGTAAGTGAATATTTTTCTTCTTTTGGAAATTTTTTCGTTATCTCAAATATTTCCATAGCTAGAGTATAAGTTAGTGTGTAAACTATTAAATCTTTTACAGTTTTAATCATATTTTATTATAAAAATAATTTTTATTCCCAACTTCTAACATTTATTTTAAACTTTCTAACTTCTAATTTCTATACTGTGAATGGTTATAGTTTTAACTTTTATTTTTTTATGACCTCACCCCCAACCCCTCTCCAAAAGAGCTTGTCTATGCACACAATTATAAAATAAGAAATTAACATCACAAAGTTAATAAAAATACAGTAGCAGAGAATAAC
>MENF01000021.1 GCA_001769035.1 Bacteroidetes bacterium GWA2_32_17 | reverse complement strand
TTTACGTTTAATAAAAATATGTGTAATAAATAATAAAAGGCAAGTTGTGATGGGTGGGGAGTGGGGAGTTACCCACCCCTGCACCTCCGTGGGAGGGGAGTGTATTGGGGATATAATTCTGTATTATTAATATAATAATGTGTAATAAATTTGGAGCGAATTATTGCAATAATAATATTAAAAACCTGTACACCGCCAAAAAGAGAGGTTGCTTTTACTATTTGTTTATATGAGTTTGGCTTTTCTGCCGTTTTAATTTATTTGGATAAACTTATATTTGTTAAAATTTATCAAGTTAGTGGGTGGTTGTTCTATCCTTTGGTGTTTAGTGTAATTGAGCGAAAGCAGAAAAGACATGGGTTATCAAGGGCTATATTTTCCCAATCATCAGCTTCCAAAAAAACTTAACTAAAATAATTTGTCTGCCAATATGTGCAGGTTGTTTTGCAAGACGATAAAACCATTAAAGTTTAAGTAATATTTTTATAATGTTAAATAAAATCAACATTGGTTAAATAAATTATTGTAATGCAAACTTCCATAAAGGCATTACCTGTATGATATTATTTCCAATTAATATATCTTCTGTTTCGTCATAAGTAAGAATATATGCTTTTTTGCAATCAATATATTGCAATGTTTTTGTTAATGCTTTAATTTCTCTTTTTCTTGTTTCAATTTCCGACAAATTATAACATGATTGTATTAATATTTTTTCATCAGGAATATAAAAATCTACTTCTGTATTGTGTTTATAATATAAAATGTTTTTACCGTATTTTTTATACAACTCATTGTATGTTAAATTTTCAAAAAGTTTGGTTATTTGATCGCTTAAAAAAAGATACAACAACCCAACATCGTTAAAATAATATTTCTTTTTTGACTCACGCTCTACAAACTTTGCTTTATAATTTTCTACAGAAGCAATAAGATATGAAGCTTCCAAATAGCCTACATATTCAATAATAGTTGCTGTACCACATTTAACTCCGGTTGATTGTATTAAATTGCAGATTCTATTGTAGGAAGTTTCGTTATTTACACTTTCGGCTATTTTTTTTATTAGCAAACGAAGGCTTTGATTGTTTTTAATTTTATACCGTGAGAGAATATCACCATAAAACACTTTTTGAAATATTGAACTTAAATATTCTCTTTTATTCGAAAATTTTATTAATTCGGGGAAACCACCATATTGTAAAAAAGCTGAAAAATGTCGAATAATCTGGCTCTTTTGTTTTCCATATTCAAAATTTGCATTTAATGTTATACCATTGAATTTTAGATATTCTTTAAAATTAAGTGTTTGTATCTCTAGCATTCTAAATCTTCCACCAAGGGTTGATGCAATTTCACTACTTAACAAGTTGGCATTACTTCCGGTTACATATACACGATAATCTTTGTCGGCAAGTCGGCGAACAAATTTCTCCCAACCGGGTATATTTTGAATTTCATCAAGGAAAAATATCGGTTTTAATGAATTTAACTCAAAATATGCATCTAATATTTCATCTAATTCCTTTGCTTTTAATTCCATGAGTCGTTCATCTTCAAATCCAATAAAAAGAATTTGTTCAGGAGTTAAAATGCTTTTAGCTACTAAATCTTTTGCTACCTGGTACATCAGGTATGTTTTTCCGGCTCTACGAGGACCAGTAAACACATAATTAGCAGCATATTCAATTCTTATCTCACGATCTACAATTTGTAAATCGATGATAAATTGTTGGTTTTCAATTATTATTTTTTTTAACTTTTCTTTTTCCATACAGAACAAATATACTGTATATTATTTTATATGCAAAACAAATATTGAAAATAATCTATTTATATTTTTCCAATCATCAACTTCCAAAAGAACTTAACTAATATAAGCTGTCTGCCTATGCGTGCAGGTTGTATAGCGAGGCGATAAAACCACTCAATCCCGAGTTTAACAAAAAAGACAGGTGCTCGTTTAACTTTCCCTGTATAAACATCAAAACTACCACATAGCCCTTGATATATTGCAGTATGTATTGAGTATTTTAAAGGGTATAGTAACCTCCTGTTTTTTTACTGCCTCTTCTTTGAATATGATTAAGTTTTATTAATTGACTTAATTGGCGTTCAATTGTTTTTAATGGGCGATTATTTAATAAAGCTGGTAAATCTTTTGCTTGTATTCCCTTATTTTTATAGATAGCCTGAAGTAACGTATTTAATCCCTCATTTAATCCCTCATTTAATCCGCCATTTTGAAATTTACCGATACGGGTTAATGCAAAAATAATTTTTACAACTCCATGTTCTTCATAGAAATTTGGTTCAGGAATATGAGCTTTTTTACATTCGTTAATAATGTTGAGTGTTCCTTTACCCCAACTTTCAATATAACCAGCCTTATAAAAAACTTAAATCGTTGCATAGATAAGAAATGTAATGATTAATAGACATTATATAAGTTAAGTGTTTAATGTGACTTTAAAATTATTTAACCCACAGCAAATTTCCGTAATAAAATAGACATTCGGTTGTTAATTATTTTATCTTTGTTCTATTGATATTCTAACTTATATAATATCTAATGATGAATAATTAATTTGAAAATTTGAAAAAGTGGCAATTTGAAAATTAATTTGTTGAGTTACTGAGAAATTAAGTTATTTGTGAAATAAGTAATTAAGTTTTGAACTTTTAATTTTGCTTTTATCTATTATCTATTTGAGTTCTTTAATTATCAATTCGGGGTTAATCTCAATTTTAGAAAATGCAAACCACTGTTTGCCAAGGTCTTTTAGCGAGGCACCAATATGATAAATTGTTTTTTCGTCAATAATTAAAAACCTATCATGCGATTTATTAAATGTTTTTACCTCTATGTATTCGTATTGAGCATTGTGCTTATTAATATCTAATGTCAGTTGCTTTGATATTTTTTTGGTAAAAATGGTTGTCTTAACACCTGTTTTTCGTTTTAACAACAAAGTCAAAACCGTTTCATCAATATAATTATCAATTAAAATGATTGACAATTTTGCATCTTTAATAAATAAAGATACTTTTTCGTATGCATCAAAAATTTGTCCCTCGAAGAAAATGCCTTCTTTTGGTGGAAGTGATGTTTTAATCAGTAATTCGAATTTTTGGTCGTGTTCAAAAAGTGTTTTATCGTGCTGATGTAATTTCTTTTCAATTTGTTCAAATTGTTGATGAACGGCATAGCCTTTAAGTAAATAGCTTTTTAAAATGCTATTAGCCCAAATACGAAATTGCGTTGCATTTTTCGAGTTAACCCTATATCCTACTGATAAAATAACATCAAGATTATAATACTGTGTTTGATATTTTTGAACTCCACTTATACCCATGTGTTCCAAAATGGAACATGTGCTGTTTTTCAATTAATTCCCCAGATTTATAGATATTAATGAGATGCTTTGTAATAGCTGGTCTTTTCGTGCCAAACAATTCTGCCATTTGTTTTTGTGTAAGCCAAATCGTTTCTTTTTCAAATCTAACCTCTAATGCAGTTTGATTATCTGGCGTTTGATACAGAATTATTTCACCTTGGTTGTTGTTTGAAATTTCTTTCATGTTTTAACCTTGGACTTTTTATGCTTACAATAAAATACTAGTATTGTTAATCAAATTTAATTTGTTGAATATCTTTTTTTGCTTTTTGGATTTACATCAATAACCATTTCCAGGCGGGAACAACGGATATTTTTTTATTATCTGTTTCAATTTCTTCTTCTTTATCTGCAGTAATAATTAATCCCATATTAAGGCTATAAACCTTTAAAGCATTAGTTAATCCTTTAATTTCTCTGCTCCTTGTTTCGTTATTAAACGAATAACATATCTGGATAGCTTGAGAAATCTTATTTTTATTGCGAATTAAAAAATCACATTCTGTTTTATCGGTATGGTAAAACACTTCACAACTTCTACGTTTTAGCTCAATAAAAACAAGGTTTTCTAAAAAACGTCCATAATTTTCTGAAATGTTAAAACCTAATTTGTGTGCAATTGCATTATCAATAAAATAAGTTTTTTTAGGGTTTGCAATTTGTTTTTTAAGTGAATAATCATATTTCGATATTTGAAATATTAAAAACGTATTTTCGATATGTTCAATATAATTTTTAATAGTTGCCGAATGTTTTAACCCTATTAATCGTGTTAATGAACTGTAAGAACTTAATTTAGCTACATTACTGGCTAAAAAATAAACTAATTCGAGAATTTCTTTTTCATTGTTAATATTGTTACGAACCATTACATCTTTATAAAGTATGCTTTCGTATAGCGATTTTAAATATATTTCGTTTTTATTTTTTAGGTATTGAGGAAATCCACCATCGAACAAATATTGATTAAAATATTTTGTAAGTTTTGCTACTCCGGCAGTGGAATAAAAATCGTTAGGTTTATATTTAACTTCAAAAAAATTGAGATATTCTGAAAAAGAGAAGGGATATAATTCGTAAGTACAATATCTTCCTGTAAGGTGAGTACCTAATTCTTTACTTAACATTTTTGCATTTGACCCCGTTACAAATACTTTGCATTTTTTATCGTATAGTCTTCTTACAAACAGTTCCCATCCTTCAATGTTTTGTATTTCATCAAAATAAAAAGTTTTTTGTTCTCCAAATAGTTCAATAAATACTTCGTAAAGTTGTTGAAAATTATCAACAGTAAATTTAGATAACCGGTCGTCGTCGAAATTAAAATAATAGTCTTTTTCATTTTGTTTATTTCGAATTTGATGTAACAGAACAGATTTTCCACATCGGCGAATACCCGATATTACAAGCACTTCGTTACAATCAATTAACAATTGAGGGATTTTACGAGTTACCCATTTATCGTTATTAATTTCTTGTTGGTCAATAATTACTTGCTTTAGCAGTTGCTTCATTTAAATATCAATATTAATAAATACAAAAGTAACATTTCTTTCATTGCAAACGAAAGAATATTGATTTATTTTTCAATGCGAATGAAACATTTTTAAATTTTCTAATCAAATTTAATTTGCTGAATATCTTTTTGTGCTTTTTGGTATTTACATTAATAGCCATTTCCATGCAGGAATTACATCTATTTCAAAATCCTCTTGTTTAATAATATCAGTATTATTAAAAGTAACCATTGTAGCTTTTTGCATATTAAAGAATTTCATAGCTAAAAGCAAACCATTAAGCTCGCGTTTTAAATTATCAGAGGTTAATTCGTAACACACTTGTAATATTTCTTTTACATTCCCATTTTTCATTGCAACAAAATCGCATTCGCCTTTTTCATCAAAATAATAAAGTTCGGTATATTTTCTTCGTAAGTGCAGAAAAATAAGATTTTCTAATTTTCGTCCGGTATCTTCGGTCAATGTATTTGAAATAAAATTAACTAATCCTAAATCAATGAAATATATTTTTTTAGGATTGATAAGTTGAGCTTTTATTGAATGACTATACATTGGCAAAAATGAAACTAAATATGAGCGTTCTAAATGTGAAAACCATGTTAAAATAGTGCTTGTGGCACCAATAGAAAGTGGTTGTTTTAGTTTGGTGGCAGTAACTCTATTGCCAATGTTTGAAATAAGGTATAATGCTAAGTGTTTAAGACTTTTTATATCCTTTATTCCATATCGTGTAACAATATCCCGAATAAGTATATCATCGAAAAGTGTTGTAAGCTGTTCCTCATCGCCGGTTTTAACAAACTCGGGAAACCCTCCATTTAACATATAAGTTTTTAAACTTACTGAAGAAGGTTTTATTTTTTTAAATGTGAGAAATTCAGAATAAGAAAACGGAAATATTTCTTGCGTAATATGACGTCCTGTGAGCCTGGTTCCCAATTCATTACTTAACAATGAGGCGTTTGAGCCTGTAATAATAACATGGAACCCTTCATCTAATTTTTGTCGGACGTACATTTCCCAGCCCTCAATAAGTTGCAGTTCGTCGAAAAATAAAGTGTTAGCTCCTTTTATTGCAATTAAATTATCAAGTCGGATAAAATCCGGCAACGAAAATTCATATAAGTGTGGTGATTCAAAGTTTATATAAAACAAGGATTTTTCATCCATTTGCTTTATCATTTGCATTAAAAAGGTACTTTTACCGCAACGTCTTACACCAGAAATAATTAATGCATGCGATGATAAACTTTGTGTTGCAGGAATAAGTTCTCTTTTCAGTCCGTAATCTCGCAAAAGTAAGCGTTTCATTTGTTGCTCTACAACACGTGATAAAACATTTTCTAAAATCATATTTTAATTTGTTTGATACAAAAATACAAATTTGTTTGATGCAATCAAACAGTGTTTTTTAATCAAATTTTATTTGTTGAATATCTTTTTGTGCCTTTTCGTACTCTTCGTGTGAACCAATATCTAACCAATAACCAAGCAATGGATAAGAAACTACTTTATTACCATCTTATATTAATTGCTCCATTAAATCAGTAGTATTACAAAATGTGTTTTCTGTTTTTTTCTGCCACAGGAAAATTATGTTTAGTTTGATACATTAAAATTATATTTGTTATAACACAAGTGACTTAATAATATATTAATTTTTTAAATAGTTACGCAATTTATTACTGATTTCATCTTTAACGTTTTCCCAATTTATTTGTAAAAACATATTTGGTTCTTCTTCTAAATCAGCATCATCAAAATAAGTTAAGCTTTTTAATGCAAGCATTTCAGAGGCATCATTATATTTAAGTTTATAGAAACTCAGCATTTTTCCTAATGTGAAATATTTGAGTAAAAAATAAATATCAATAAAATCTTTTTTAGAACCTCTATTGGTTATTGCGGCTATTTTCATGGCTGCTATATCTGTTTTTTCGGCTAATCTTAAATTATCTTCAAGTAAGGCATCTTTAATCCATGGATAATGATAGTTAACAATATCTACTTTTATTCCTTCTATTAAATAAATATTAATGTTCTTTGTTTTTTTTAAAATAGTAACAGAAGCAAAATTGTTTAATATTTTTGACAATTCAAATTCATCAATATTTAATGCTCCGAATAAATCAATATCAATTGATTGTCTGTGTCCAATTTGTAATGCAAGAGAAGTTCCTCCAACAAGCCGAAGTTCTTTAAATTCGTCAATTTGCATTAACTTCTTTAAAAGTTCCAGTGTTTTGGTTTCGATTGTATGGTATTGTAACATAAAAAATTCTCTTTAGGAATATTAGCCAAAACAGAAATAAAGGAAACTGATTTATTATCTAAATCTTTTAAATGAATTGATATTTTAGCAATTTCTTCTATTCCATAATATTTATAAATAATTTGCCAATCGTTTAATAATCCATATTCTAAAACACGCTGTACTAACCATTTTTTATTTTTGTTAAAATCAATTTTTGATTTATCAACATCCCAAAAAATATGAGGAGACAGTTGATCCAAATTAATTTCTGTATTATGTTTGTTATTATTCATTTTAACTTATAAAGAAACATTAGTATCTTATACAAAAATAGTCAAAATTAGATATTTCTCAACCAACCGCTACTGGGAATATTGACTAAAGTACCTTCTATTTTTTCGGCAACTGAAAATATTTGTTGAGTTTGATATCTGTTCTATTTTGCAAAATAGCCTCCTTTTTTTTTAGAGCCACGGCGTTCTATGGCTCCCATTTTTACAAAAATATTTATATATCTATCCAGTGTATCAATTGGAATTTCTAACACTTCAGATAATTCTTTAATTTTAATACCCGGAGTCGTTCTTATTTTTGCTAGTGTTTGTTTTTGTCTGTCATTTAATCCTTCATTTAATCCGCCATTTAATCCGCCATTTAATTCCTCATTCTTTTTATTCTTATATAAAACCACCTCAAAACTAGTGGCACTTATATTAATTTGTGGAGCTATAATACCGTAGTTTTGGCAAATTGTAAATATCCGTTTAATTCCCGATCCGTATTTTTCTACTTTCCCAATTTCCTTAAATGCTTTTGCAATCATTTTATTTCGAGCTTGTGGTTGGTAATTAGTATCTGTCCATAATGTCCGATTTTTTCGTTATGCCCCAGTACGCTTCGCTACGGGGTAAACTCGTTTTGAAAACAGTCATTTACAAATGTAAACTCCTTGATTTTCAAAACATCGCAAGCCTCTTTCGAAGCTCCCGAAGCTTCAGGAGGAACTCGAACATTATGAATCAGACAAGACTTTATAGACAAACTCTAAGTAATAACTAATCATAAAGACTTACATTTAATTTACAGATTGTATTCGTATATTTGTTTTACAATTCTCTCTGCAGTTTTCCCATCCCATAATTCTGGTTTTACTGGATTTCTAACAAATGTCAACGTTTTCAAGTATTCTTCCCTGATACGTTCAATGTTGTTTCCTACAAGGACAGAAGCACCACCATGTTCTTTAAGCGTAATTGGTCTTTCAGTATTCCAACGTAATGTAAGGCATGGTGTTCCCAACACAGTACATTCTTCCTGTAAACCACCACTATCCGTTAAAACAGCACGTGCATGCATATTAAGGCGTAACATAGAATGATAACCTAAGGGATGCAACAAAATCATTTTTGGATTTGAGGATAATTTTTCCATTAATCCAAACTCAATTAAGTTTTTTTGTGTTCTTGGATGAATAGACCATATTACCGGAATATCTTTAGCAACTTCATCAGAAAGGAAATCAACTATGTGAGAAAGAATTTCTTTATTATCTACATTAGATGGGCGATGCAAAGTAACTACTGCATATTTATCGTTTTCAATTTGAGGTATAGT
This sequence comes from Bacteroidetes bacterium GWA2_32_17, assembly GCA_001769035.1. Taxonomy (GTDB): domain Bacteria; phylum Bacteroidota; class Bacteroidia; order Bacteroidales; family GWA2-32-17; genus GWA2-32-17. The sequence goes on along the minus strand of MENF01000021.1, from coordinate 4,115 downwards.
ATTTATCTTTGTTAGAAGGTTTTTCTCAATAATTGCTGAAGGATTAAGTTTTTTTGCTTTTTCACGTTCATTTTCAAGAGTATCAATCATTATATTTCCAACAAATTTTATTTTCTCGTTAGGTACACCTTCTTTTTCAAGGTTAGCATTTGAAATTCTGTCGGGCGTTAACAGAAGATCTGATAAGCGGTCAGCAACAAGACGATTTACTTCTTCGGGCATGGTAATATCACCGCTTCTAAGTCCAGCTTCGATGTGTGCAAGTTTTACGTGTTCCTTTTTTGCAACAATAGAACCTGCACAAATGGCATTAACATCTCCCACTACAATTACCCAATCGGGTTTTTCGGCACGAACAACTTTCTCAAATTCTATCATGGTTTTGCCCACTTGCTCGGCATGAGTACCTGATCCTATTTCAAGGTGAATATCAGCAGGAGGTATGTTCAGTTCATCAAAAAACTGCTGCGACATTCTTACATCATAATGTTGACCAGTATGAACAAGAATATGCTGTATTTTATTGTCAGATTTTTTATTATGTTTTTGTATTGCCCTTATAAAAGGAGCAATTTTCATGAAATTTGGACGAGCACCTACAATGGAGATGATTTTCATTGGTTTATATAATGGGTTGAAAGTTTGAAAAGTCAATTTAATAATCACAAATATTTAATGACGCATTACAATTGAATTGCGTGTTGGGTTTCCTTTTAGGGTTAGGGTGCAGGAAAGAAAAACTAGTTATTTAGTGTCTGTCCATAATGTCCGATTTTTTCGTTATACTCGTTTTGAAAACAGTCATTTACTACAGTAAACTCCTTGGTTTTCAAAACTTCGTATGCCTCAAACTCGAACATTATGAATCAGACAAGACTTTATAGACAAGCACTATTTATTGTACTATTTGTTCGCATTTTTAAATTAAAAATCAGAAAAACTTTATAATCCATTAAACTTTATAATATTCTCTGTACCATTCAACAAACTTCTTTATTCCTTCTTTAATTGTTGTTGCGGGTTTATAACCGACTGCTAATTCCAGGTGACTAACATCGGCATGAGTCATAGGGACATCACCAAGTTGCATAGGTAAATAATTTTTAGTGGCAGTTTTTCCTAAAGCATCTTCAATGGCTCCAATGTAGTCCATTAATTTTACAGGAGTTGAGTTTCCAATATTAAAAAGCCGATAAGGTGCTGGTGATGTTGCCGGATCGGGACTTTTACCATTCCAATTTGTATTGCCCGATGGATGATTATCAATCACTCTAATAATTCCTTCTACAATATCATCAATAAAAGTAAAATCGCGAACCATATTGCCGTTATTAAAAACATCAATTGGTTTTCGTTCGAGTATGGCTTTAGTAAATAAAAATAATGCCATATCAGGTCTTCCCCATGGACCGTAAACTGTAAAAAAACGTAAGCCGGTTGTGGGTATTTCAAACAAATGACTATAAGTGTGTGCCATCAGTTCGTTACTCTTTTTTGTTGCAGCATATAAGCTTATGGGATGGTCAACATTGTCGGAAACTGAAAGAGGCATCTTCTTGTTCAAGCCATATACACTTGAACTACTTGCATATACAAAATGATTAACTGGAAATTCTCTTGCAGCCTCAAGTAAATTAATAAAACCAACAATATTACTGTTTATATATGCCATGGGATTTTCAAGTGAATAACGAACTCCGGCTTGAGCAGCAAGATTACAAACAACATCGGGTTTGAAAGTTTTAAAAACCGATTTTAATGTTTCGATATCTTCAAGATAGGCTTTTATAAATTTGTAATTGGGAAATATCGTGCTATTTGTTATTTTGTTTTCAATTATTTTTTCTTTTACAATTCCCGTTTCTTTTAATCGGGCATATTTCAATTTTACATCATAATAATTATTAATACAGTCTATTCCAATTACTTCATTACCTTGTTCGAGTATTTTTTTAACTAAATTGAATCCTATAAAACCCGCTGTCCCTGTTACTAATATTTTTTGTTTACTTATTGTTGAGCCCATATTAATAATAATTCGTTGTTTTGTTTAATAAAAGCATTTAGCTCTTTATCGTTCATAATTGCGTACCTGATATGCCTTTTAATAAGTTTCTCGGTTTTTTCGACAAGCGAAGAAAGATAATTTCTGTCAATATCATCGGTAATTATAAGCAAATCAATTATTTTACTATTTTTTCCCGATGCAAAAGCACCTGTAATATATACTTGTCTTATTTTTCCTAACCTGTTTATCACTTTGTCAATTATCTGGTCGATGCCTATGTATTTTTTTAATAAATTTTGTATATCATTAAACATTGGGTGCATAATGTTTGCACGAAACATTTTTTTATTTCCTTTTACAGATGTTTGAAGTAAACCTGCTTTTTCAAATCTATTTAGTTCAACTCTTATTCCATTTGTTGATTCGCCAAATTCATATTCTAAACTTCGCAAATAGGCACTGGAATTGCTATTTAAGAAGAACTTAAGAAGTAATTTAATTCGTGTTTTTGATGTAATTAAAGTGTCGAGCATATTGTTACAAATTATCTAAAGCACAGCTTGGTGACTCACATTTTGCAAGCACAAGTTAGAATGTTAGTATATGTATATCAACAGGTTACAACATGTTTTGGCGAAATCGAAACTAACACCCCCTGGCAAATAGAATCGAAGCGAACCAAAATATCATATTTTCCTTTGTTTTCAATAAATTCACCCTCTAAACCTTTCAAAGGTCCATAAGTAACTTTTACATTTTGACCTTTTTTAAAATTATAATCAACAACTTCTACTTGTTGTTTTGAATTACAAATAAGTTTTATTACCTCTATTTCTTTATCACGAACTGGTGCCGGCTTACCATCGAACCAAACATAATGAACTACACCATAAGCTTTTAATGGAATGCAGTAATTTGATGGATTAATTTGGATAAAACAATACGATTTGAATAATGGCTCTGTTATCCATTTTTTTCTATCGCACCATTCTTTTAAAGTTTTTTGCATAGGTAAATAGGTAATTATTCCCATTTCTTTAAGAGAAGCTTCTGCTTTTAACTCAAAGCGAGGTCTTGTATATAAAGCAAACCATGTGAGTTCGTTAGACATTTACAGCTAATTTCGAGTAGTAAAATTACTCAATATTTTTAAATCAACAAATTTTTTATAATTTTTTTTTTAAATTTATAAATTTGATTGAAATAAAGATGCTTTACTTTGTTCAGCATGATAAAAAAATATCTGGGTTTACGGTTAACTCATATAAATACTACCTGATTTCATTGAGATTCTACAATTAATTTGTTACTGTTCGGGTTTGAATTTATTAAAATTGCTACGACCTTTAGGTCGTGGATTAATGATGATTTGGCTTTAGCCACAATTTGTTGAAACATTGTTTCGGCTAAAGCCGTTTTGTGTTTTCTATATTTACCACGAGCTTTAGCTCGTGGCAATTATTATCCTACCCGAACAGTAACATTAATTTTTCATAAACAGGATCATGTGATATTGCTTGTTTAAGTAAAACATAAAATAAATATCCTCTACTTTTTGCGTTTTAGGATATTCCATTTCGCAATATTAAATATATTTTTTGTATATGCGAAGCGTATACCCAGAAAAAAATAATATTAAAAACCTCTGATTGACGGTGTAATTAGTGCCTGTCCATAAAGTCAGTGTCTGATTCATAATGTTCGAGTTCAAGGCATTCGAAGTATTAAAAAATCAGGAGTTTACTGTAGTAAATGACTGTTTGTTAATACGAGAATAACGCAGAACTTAGCGAAGCGATTTCACGAATACCTTAAAAATATAAAAAAGGTATGAGTAAATCGGACATTATGGACAGGCACTAATTAGAGTCTGTCTATAAACTCTGTGTCTGATTTATAATGTTCGAGTTTGAGGCTTGCGAAGTTTTGAAAACCAAGGAGTTTACTTATGTAAATGACTGTTTTCAAAACAAACATAACGAAAAAATCGCACATTATGGACAGACACTAATTAGTGTTTGTCTATAAAGTCAGTGTCTGATTCATAATGTCTCGTCCTAAAAAAAGTTTACACTTTTTGGTTAATAATCCTACTACAAATTTACAC
>MENF01000020.1 GCA_001769035.1 Bacteroidetes bacterium GWA2_32_17 | reverse complement strand
AACGTCCTGTAAAACAATGATATTTTAACAGGTCGCTACTACGTAGCTAAATGTTATTTTTTTAATTTTTGCTATAAACAGTAAGCACCTACGGTGTTTTTTATAAAAAAAGTGTAAACTACTTTTTAATGTTTATGAAAAATACCAAATAATAAATTATTTTTTTCTTGGCGTACTTAGCGCCTTTGCGAGAAATAATCATTGTGAGAAACTTTTTACGTAACATGAGTTACTGAGATAATATTTATTCAGTAAGCCCTTTGGTTATCACGTAAATCGCATTGGCATTAAGTTAAGTAGATGCTTTTTTAATGTTTCGCACTTTCGGAGCGATGAAAATTGCTGATGTGGAATTCTAAATCTGTGATTCGTAACTCTCAACATCCGTGGTTTGTGTCTTCACGAACCACTATGGGTTGTACAAAAAAAAATAAAAAACAATTAAATTCCAGTTGGTCAGTATTGTTATTTTATAATATCAGGGTCAATAATAATTCTACCACAATATTCGCAAACAATAATTTTTTTACGAGTTTTAATTTCGAGCTGGCGTTGTGGTGGTACTTTATTAAAACAACCTCCACAAGCATCGCGTTCAACACCCACAACAGCAAGTCCATTACGTGCGTTGCTTCGTATTCTTTTGTATGCAAAAAGCAAACGAGGTTCAATAACTTTCTCGAGGTGCGACGATTTTTTTAAAAGCTCGTCTTCTTCTTTCTGAGTTTCTTCAGTAATTTCCTTAAGTTCACTTAATTTAACTTCCAAATCTTTTTTACGTTCTTCGAACCCAACTCTTGCTTTCGAAATTTGTTCTTTCTTTTCGTTCATTTGCAAAGTAAATTCTTTTATACGTTTTTCGCATAATTGAATTTCTAACTGCTGAAACTCTATTTCTTTTGTTAATGAATCGTATTCGCGGTTATTACGAACATTATTTTGTTGGTCGGTATATTTTTTTATTTGATTTTCGGCTTGTTTTATCTCTGCTTTTTTAGTAGAAATAGTTTTCTCAAATTCTTTACTTTCTTCTTCAAATTTTTTTATTCTTGTTTCAAGCCCTTCAATTTCATCTTCAAGGTCTTGCACTTCAAGCGGAAGTTCGCCACGAAGTGTTTTAATACGGTCAACTTTTGAATCAACTGTCTGAAGATTGTACAATGCGAGTAATTTATCTTCAATTTGTATTTCGAATGCGTCCTTTGTTTTCTGTTTTACTTTTATTTCTTCTCTGTCTTCTTCTTTGGCTTTTACTTTAACTTCTTCTTTAGCTTTTACTTTAACATCTTTTTTAACATTAGTTTCTTCCTTAGCTTTTACTTTAACATCTTTTTTAGCTTTAACTTCTTCTTTAGCTTTTACTTTAACATCTTTTTTGGGTTTAACTTCTTTTTTTAGCTTTAGTTTAGCATCTTTTTTTGTCTTAACTTTTTCTTTTGGCTTAACTTTAGCAATTTTTTTTACTTTAGCTTTGGTTTCTTCTTTAGCTTTTATTTTTGTCATATACTATATATAATTAACAGGATTAATATTTTCTTTTGAAAAGTAGGTCGCAAAGTTAGGGAATTTTTTATTAATAATTTCATAAAAAATTTCAAGCGCATGATTTTCTGTTTCAAAATGACCTGCATCAATTAATAACATTCGACTTTCAGGTTCTTGAAATTGATGATATTTAATATCTGATGTAATAAACGCATCGGCTTTTTGCGAAATCGCATCTGACATTAAAAAACTTCCGCTCCCACCGCAAACTGCAACTTTTTTTATTTGTTTATTAGTTAAAGCAGAGTATTTTAAGTGCTTGCAATTGAGTTTACTTTTTACAAATTCCAGAAAATCAATTTCTTTTATAGGTTTGTTAAGTATCCCTGTGGCTCCAATACCTTGTTGAGCGTTACGATTATCTAATGAATATATGTCGTAAGCGATTTCTTCATAAGGGTGAGATTTAAAAAGTGCCTCTAATATGTTATTAGTTAGATGTTTTGGAAAAATTGTTTCGATTCTGATTTCTGGCTCAAAATGAATTTCTCCAATTTTCCCAACAAATGGATTTGCGTTTTTACCAGCTCTAAAAGTTCCATTTCCATTTGAGTTGTAGCTACACGAATCGTAATTACCAATATTCCCCGCTCCTGCATTAAAAAGTGATGTTCTTACTTTATCTGCATTCTCTATTGGAACGTAAGTAACTAATTTTTTTAATGTTCCGCTAACATTCTTTAATATTTTAATATTTTTTAAACCAAGTTTTTCGGCTAACCTAATATTTACTCCGTTCCATGCTGAATCCAGGTTTGTATGACAGGAGTATATTGTAATGTCATTTTTAATAGCTTTTATTATTGCTCGTTCAGTTGAACTTTTTCCTGTTAATTTTTTTATTACATTAAATATCAATGGATGATGACTTATTATTAAAGATGATTTTAAATTTATCGCTTCGTCAACTACATATTCGGTAACGTCTAATGTTATAAGTACAGAATTTGTTTCGGTATCAATATTGCCTACCTGAATTCCGGAATTATCGTACGTTTCCTGAAACGAGAGTGGAGCAATCTTTTCAATTTCAGTAATAATTTCTTTAATCTTCATATATAATTAATTTATACAAACATAAAAGATTTATTAATAAAAATAAAAAAAATAATAAATAATTTATTTTTCAGCCAACCTTTTTAAAATAATACAGTCTTATAATAAAAAAGATGTTTAAAATGGAATTAGCTTGCCCTGAATTAATAGAATTTTTAAATATGCCATTTTCAGATTTAGAACCTGTAAATTGCAAGATAAATAAATTACGGGCAATGAGTAACGATGAACGTGAACAAACATTAATGTCAATGTCGTTTGCCGACCAATTAAAACTTGCCCGAACTCATAAGGTTTGTACCGAAATTCTTAATAAATCGCATTGTATTATAGCTGATTAATAAAAATAATAAAGACGTTCCGAAGCTTCGGGACGTTTTTTTTATCAACTTAATCAGCATTTATACCTGTCGGACAGGAAAAAACTACAATTTGCCAAATCATTATTAGAATAATTCAGCGATGCGTTATAATAAGCATTTAATATTATTCTATGATTGATATCGGATAAGTCAATTTTTTTTAAATCTTCTTTTTTCAATTCCACTCTGTTCAAAAGATTTGCACAAACGCCGATATTCCCATTTCTTAATATTACAGCGGAATATTTTTTTCCAGTAACAATTCTTTTAATATTTGAAATGTCAAAACCGAATTTCTTAATAAAATAACTTAATGGTTCATCCATATATTTTATTTACTGATGTTACGCAAATAAATTTTTTATGTAAAAAAGTCCCAAGCCCTTGGAATTTGGGACTTGGGGCTTGAGTCTTGTGGCTTGGAACTCGGAATATTAGTTATCACATACGTGCTCATTCCCTTGCCCTTTATGTTGTTCGTGTTGCAAGCAACTTTCTCCACTGTCGTTAATTTTACCTTCAACAAAGAGTTTTACTATTTCAGCGGCATTCCCGGAACAACCCCGAACAACTTCTATTCCGGAATTATTCAGGACATTTATTGCGCCGCCGCCAATACCACCTGCAAGCATTACAGTTACGCCTTGTTCGGCTAATACGCTTGCAATATTAGAATGGCAGCCGCAACCTTGCTCTGATTTGATTGTTTGCACATCAACTATTTCGTTTTTTTCGGAAATAGTGTAAACTCCGTAAAATTCACAATGACCAAAATGGTCGTCCACTTGGTTACTTTTTGTAACCGGAATTGCTATTTTTTTCATTTTATTAAAAATTAAGTGTTAAACATTTATATTATATTTTAATCTTTTTCCTTTACCTTTTCCACCGCCAGAATTTCTGCGTGCTCCTTGTCCTTTTCCAAATTTTCCAATTTCTTTTTGCTCGGTTTCATTTTTAAAACATTTACCGAGTTTTCTTCCAGTTTTTGGTCCTTTACCTTCGGGTCCTGTATGGTCTAATTGTGGCATAATATTATTTTTAAATTTGTTGAAGTTATTTTATTCCAAATGGTATTTTTAAATTCAAATAAATATTTCTTCCGGGATTATAGAAACCTAACTCTTTTAATGTTGAAAGATGGTCAACATACTTTTTATCAAAAATATTATTTACACCAATTGCAATAGACAACAGTTGATTACTTATTTTTATGCTTGCTCCAACACATATATCAAACAATAAATATCCCTGTGTTGTTTCTTCTTCGGGTGCCGGAGAATTTTGTTTTAAAGCTGTTAATGAATTTACTTTTACAAATGCATCATGCAGAAAATTGATTTTTTCTTTTTCAGCCATAACCTCAAAATGCAATTTGTTTGCAGGAATAAACGGTAAATAATTACCATTTTGTTGCATACCGATAACTGTTGAAAAAGTTGATTCAAAATGCAGCCACTTCATTTGTTTTGGATGTAAATGTATTCCTGTTTCACCACCAAATAATACAGCATTTGACTGCATATATTTAAAAATTTTGTTGCCTGCAGGAGTTGTGTCATTTGTTGGCGTAATGAAAATGTAATGTTGAATGATATTATAAAACCCGGCAATATCGAAAGTAAAATTATCGGTATGAAAATGAGAGCTTATATCAGTTTCATAAGCATTTTGCGGAATAAGCGATTTATTTCCTAATTCATAACGGAGTTCATGTTTGCCATTTGATGTTAATTCTGCCAAATTCGGGGTTCTGTATGCAGCTGCAAAATTTGCGCGGAACAAAAGTTTTTCGGTATAATTATAGGTTGCTCCAAATGAACTGCTAAAACTACCATAGTATTTGTTTAATGGTTCTCGATAATTATAATCTGAGGGTAAACCAACTGCTTGTGTTGAAATCATTTTGTAGTCATAACGGATGCCTGTTTGCAGTTTAAGTTTTTTAAAAAAGGTATATTTAAGTAACCCAAATGCAGAATAATTATCAATGCTGGCATCGGGCAAAAGAACAACTTCTGCATTATTAAAATTTTTATTTGTTTGATTGAATCCCTGAACACCGATAATATATTCTGATTTTTCAGACGATGGCAGATATAGTTTGGTTTCATAAGTGAGCGTAGAAAGATTCATTGCAATTTCAGTTGTATCAATACCTGCAAAATGGATTAAATCGTTTGTTTGATATGCAGTATTAAATTCAAGTTTATATTTATTGATAAATATTTTGTTTTGCGATGATAATAAGTGATTGTTAAATTGCTGATACCATATTTCGTTTTTTCTGTCCCTTGATGTTATTTCTTCTACGGCTTCGTCTTCGGTCAATCCGAGTTTTTGTCGGTAGTAGTCGTAAAATAATTTAAAAACCCCTGTTTTGTTTGTATAACCGCTAAATGCTTTTAATGACATTTCATTAAATCGTGAATTGGGAACAAAAACACCTTCGCTTTGCAAAAAGTCGGAATTAGATTTTTGACCAAAGCGAACTCCTCCGAAAAAGTTTTTTGATGTACCCTTAACTCCCAAATTATTTGTTACTCCCAACGAATTTGAAAATAGCTGCAAATTGTAATCGCCTATTATTTTACCGATTGGAGCCGGTTTTTCTTTAATAAAATTTACCACACCCCCAATAGCATCAGAACCGTACAAAAGAGAAGCGGGTCCTTTTATAATTTCAACATTTTCAATACCAAACTCATTAATACCTAATGGATGATGGTCGGAATACTGATAATTTTCATTTCTGACACCATTGTTTAAGGTTAAAACATTGTCCATCGAGAGACCTCTGATGACGGGCTTTGAAACACCGCTGCCTTTTGAAATCATGTCAACACCTGGAACTTTTGTAATGACTTCCATAAAATTCGGAGTTGAAAGATTTATATGTTTATCTAATTTCAGAACATCTATTTTAACTGCATTATCGTGTTGCGTTGAATTATATCCTCCTGATACTACTATTTCTTCCGTTTCAATAGGAGTTTCTTTTAAAGAGATATTCAGCACTATTTGCGAATCATCAAGAAAAACGGTTTCTATAACATTATTGTACCCGATAAAAGAAAACAGGATTTTTAGTTTTCCATTTGGCAAATTTTTTAAAACATATTCACCATCTTGATTGGTGACAGTTCCTTTGTTCAATTCGGGCAAAAATATTGTTGTTCCTGCCAATGGTTCATTATTTTGGTCGGTAATGTTGCCCTTCATAACATTTTGGGCGTATGATATTTGATAAAAAATTACCATTAATACTAAAAATATTATTTTTTTCATTTTATTACGATTTTTTAATGTAAAACAATTATTGATTCTAAATTTTAATTGTTTACAGGTGGTGCTCGTAATAAATTATTATTAAAAAATTGTTTTAAATAATAAACCGTATGTAATGCATTAACATAAAAGTCAATACAATAATTAATTTCTGAATTATTTTGCTCTGATTTTGAATTAAATAACGAAATTGTAAAATCACAAATATTACATTTTGTTTCATAATTATGAAAATATTTTTCAGTCTTTGCAGTACAAATAAAATGATGTTCATGTGTATGCGAAATTTTAACTGCTATCGGCGTTAAAAACAACGATAGCAAAAACCAAACTGTAATATTTTTTAATGTGATTTTCAATTTATAAATCTATTATCTGATTTTTTTGTTTCGAACTGTTCTATTTTGTCATTAAGCCATCCTATACGAATATCTTTCATATCATCAATCATAGGCAGGTATGGTTTTATATCAAGCAAAGGAGTTTCATATAAAATATCTAAGTTTTCTATGGTTATCAGATTATTTTTTATTTCAATTAGTTTAACAACTGTCAAACCAATTGGATTGGGACGAACAGGTGAGCGAGTTGCAAAAATTCCATGCTCTACAGTATCTAAAAAAGGTTTTACCAACAAAGAATCATGAATTACTTTATGTAAATGGTAAATCAATATAAGATGTGAAAAACCATCCAAATCTTTTAAACCTGTAACAAATTCCTTAAATATTTCAATTGTTCCTTTTACTCCTTTAGCACCTATATTTTGTATCGGAATATTTTCAATCGTTTTAAAAGGCGAATAGATTATGCCAATTGGTTTAAAGGTGATTTCGTTCATTTTAATGCTTTTTTACATGTTAATAAGAATAAAGGATAAGACTTTCCTGCATTGGGACCTTCTGCTTTTGTGATTTCAAAACATGGTTTATATGAAATTTCTTTAAAACCAGATTTTTTAAGAACCTCTTCTAACTCTTCGGGATTAAACCCAAAATGCTCCGAAAAATCTCTTTCGTGAAAAGTGCCATCTTCTTTATACAAATCAATAAATGCCATTAAGGCTCCAGGATTTAACAAATTGTAAAATTTTGTTATTATTTTATCAATATTTAAAACATGGTGAAGCGACATTTGAGAATAAATACAGTCAAAAGTTTTAGCAGTGTAATCTTCTTTTTCTAAATCAAATAAAATGGGAGTTAAATGATGAATGTCTTTTTCTGCAAGATTTTCGATTGTAACACGCATCATTTCTAAAGAGCTATCCATTAAGGTTATTTCATAAAACAAGTCTTTTAGAGCGATACTTAATAAACCCGTACCGGCTCCAAATTCCAATGCCGTTTGCCCATCTTTAAAGTCTATTACTTTACGTAATTCTATAGCTATATCATTAGTTCTTTTAATCGTTCTTTGATTTTTATCCCAATTTTGTGCTGCTGAATCAAAAAAGTTTTCCATAATTTTGTTTTATCAAACTTTTTCTAAACCTTGTTTTAAATCTTCAATAATATCTTTTGCATCTTCAATTCCTACAGAAAACCGAATTAAATCATCAGTAATTCCTGCTTTTTGTTTATCATCTTTTGAGACTTTTGCGTGTGTCATTGATGCAGGATGCTGAATAAGTGTTTCAATTCCGCCAAGCGAAACTGCTAAAAGTGCTAAATGCACATTGTTCATTAATTTTTTTGCACCTTCGAAACCTGTTTTTAATCCAAAACTTATCATTGAGCCATTGCCTTTCATTTGTTGTTTTCCCAACTTGTATTGAGGATGTGATTTTAGTCCAGGGTATTTTAACCAAGCAACTTTCGGATGTTTTTCTAAAAATTCAGCAATTTTTAATGCGTTTTCCTGTGCTCTGTCAATACGAACTGATAAAGTTTTTAGTCCACGTAGAACTAAAAAAGCTTGATGTGGGTCCATATTACATCCTAAATGAATCATCATAGTTCTGAGTTGACTGTAAACAGTTTTATCTTTTGTAATTATAATTCCTGCAACAACATCAGCATGACCATTAATAAATTTAGTCATAGAATGGAAAACAATATCAGCACCTAAGTCCAATGGATTTTGTAAATATGGACTGCAAAAAGTATTGTCAACAACTAATAAACAGCCGTGTTTGCTTGCTATTTCTGCAACTGCTTTAAGGTCGGTAATCTCCATTGTGGGATTAGCAGGCGTTTCGATATAAATTACTTTGGTGTTACGACGAATAGCTTTTTCGATAGTTTCAATATTAGTTGTATTGATATAAGTAGATTGAAAACCAAACCTTATAAATTGTTTTTCCATTACTCCGCGAGCGGGTCCATAAATGGCATCGGTGCTTACAATATGGTCGCCAGTGCTTAATAAAGATAAATAAATAGTTGTTGCGGCTGCCATGCCCGAACTTACCGCAATTGCTCCAAATCCGTTTTCCAGTGCAGCAATTTGTCTTTCTAATGCGTTAATTGTTGGGTTTCCTATGCGTGTATAAATATAACCATCGCTTTCACCCGCAAAACATTTTGCACCTTCTTCGGAGCTTTCAAACGAAAAAGTTGATGTTTGATAAATCGGAACTATTGCAGAACCGAATTGGTCGTGAATGTTACCTGCATGAATTAATTTGGTATTAAAACCGGATTTTTTAATATTCATTTTTATTTTGTTAAATATTTATAGAATTCTATTTATTTTTTATTTAAATTAATTAATGCTTCTTTTCCAAAGCGATTACAATCCGAACATTTTACGTGATTACCCAACCCTTCTATCAGCTTAAAACATTTTTTACATTTATACCAATCTTTTTCAAATTCGAAATGTCCACCCTTAATAATAATTGACTTACCCTCTACAAATGCTTTCGCAATTTTTTTTAACGCACTATTATAAATCCTTGTAAGGGTGGGGCGGGAAATTCCCATAAGGACTGCTGCCTCATCTTGTGGAAGAAAATTATAATTTACCGATTTAATAGCCTCGTATTCATCATATTGCATTATAATATGTTTGGTTTCACAAAATGCTAAACCAAATGGTTTAAACCCTTGCATTTTAGGCGGTTTGCATATTTTTCTATTTTTCTGAGGCCTTGCCATTAATTACTCATTTAGAAAACCAAAAATTAATTTTTGACAAAAGTAATGAACCTGCGTTCATAATCCAAATTTTTTGATATGTATTTGTAAATTATTAACAAATTTATCAACATTCTTGTAAAACTTAGCGTTTTTTATACTATGTTGTCCAATTAAAATTTAAAATAATATTCTAAATTATTAATTTTATGAAACATCTACAATGTTTATAAAATAAAGGGTTAATTATCTTTTACAATAATTTATGTCTTACGGGCAAATCCTTGTAGATGATTAATTAGTGTCTGTCCATAATGTCCGATTTTTTCGTTATACTCGTTTTGAAAACAGTCATTTACTACAGTA
>MENF01000019.1 GCA_001769035.1 Bacteroidetes bacterium GWA2_32_17 | reverse complement strand
AATATTACCTTTTCGCTTTGTTGGAGTTATCTCCAACATATTAGGTATGTGTCTATTTACAAAGAGAAAGGTCTTATTAGCAGCATGATACAAAAAGTTGGGGAAACTTTTTTATCAAAATTAGTGAATTTTTTACGGCTTACCCCCAACCCCTTTCCAAAAGAGAGGGGGGTCAGAAAGGTAAAACTCAAATTATTCCCTTTTGAAGTATAAAATCCTGAATTTCTTTATCGGATAAAAATAATTCCATTTCAATAAAATAATTAAAGCAAAGTTACAATTTTTCAATTGAAAAACTCATTTCTTTTTTGATTTAGCTTTTTGATAAATAAACAGCCCCGCTGTATATTTATCGTAAAGCTCAAATAAAAATTCTATGCGATTTGTTGTAATTAATTGGTTTATTCTTAATTGAAATTTCGATTTCCATATTTATTGTTTTTTAATTCTCTCACCATTAGGATTAAAATTTGGGCTACATAAAATACCACCTGTTTGCCAAATAATATCAAACACATCTTTTAATTCTACATCAATTTTTGCATTAAAATCATTAATTATTGTTGGAGGTAACAATAATTCATTTTTAGTAAAAAATTTCTTCCAAATTCGAAGACGTGCATCCAAGCATGTATTTATTGGATGAAAAATGCTTATATAAATTAAAAATGGAGGATTTAAATAATAAAGTTTAAATGCTTCAAATACATCTTTAATGAAATTAATCACACAGGTTTCAAAATGAGATACTTCAAAATCATGATATTTTTCTTGTATTAAACTTATATGGTTAAAATAATCAATTGAATTTTCTTTATGTAATAAAGCAGTATAGCCTTCAACTATTCCATTTCTGAAAAGTTGAGAATAAGCTGTTACTGAACTTCCATCTCTATTAAAAAGTAAATATCCTTCAAAATTATGTTTAAATTCATAACCATCAGCTTCAATTGGTTTTAAAAGTGCTCTTATTTGAGTTATTTTATTAATTTCTGCAAGAGATAAGAGATTTGATTGAAAGTAATTTAATGGTATAATATGTACAATAGTTGAGAACTTCGTATATAAATTTGGAATAAATTGATTATTCATTATCTCACTAATTCTTTTATCACGAAATTGTTGAGCTTGTAATTTCAAATCTGAATTTTTCATAAATAACTGGTTCAATTCATTAACATCTAATAAACTTTTACCCGAATTACCTCTTTTATAAAATTTATTTACTTTTTGATAAATAACCATATGAGGTAATCCCCATTGTATAGGAATACCAATTAATAATATATTAACATTATTTATTTTAAAAATTTTAATAAAAAGATTAGAAATCTTTGGTTCTATTGTTGAATATAGAAATTGTTCTATTTTGTTTATTAGCTTATCATAATTTTCTTCATCAATACCTATTATTTCATCTGGCTGACCAGTATTTTGACCATTATCATCTTTTAATTCAGAAATTCCATAAATAATTATTCCACCTTCACTGTTTGCAAAGGATGTAACATCATATAAAAATTCCTTTTTATCTTCGTCCTTTAAAAAATTAAACTTTAACTTATATTCTAAAAATTTATTTTCAGGTATTTTATCAGTTACAATACTTATAATATCACTTTCAGTGAATAGATGAAAACTCTTACCGTAAATCATATATTTAAATATTATTAGCTATTTTTTTGTTTTTTCTTTTACAAATAACCCAGCCGTATATTTATCATAAAGTTCAAACAAAAATTCTATGCGTTTTGTTTCATTAATAAAAGGTTGAGGACGATAACTTAAATCAACTGATTTGTCTAATTCCTGATGAGCTTTTACTAATGCAGGGGGTATTGTTAAAGGGTTGTATAAATTGGTTAAACTGCTTTCGGGAAATTGCAATCTTGTATCTAAAACTTTTTGTGCTGATTTTTCAATAGATTTTATTTGTTTTTCTGTTGGATTTTCGGGCCAAGGGTAATTATTGTAAACTACTTCATTTGAATAGCGATAACGACTTTCTAATCTACCACAAACATGGTTAACCCATGCCATGTGCATTTCAGAGGTTAATATTCCAAAATGAAACAGTTTACCATTTGAAATTGATAAACAAGTATCACCAACTATTGAATCTTTATTAAAAAAACCTATAGGAATGTATTTTCTGTTTTCTGATGAAACTCTTGGGATTAAGATATAATCAGTACTTGGTTGTCTGTTTTCACCGAACAAAGTAGGGAATGAAGCTAATTTTTTAGTAGCTGGTCTATTACTGTTATTTCGATTTTCTTTTACTAATTGAACTCTTTTTGATATTTCCGGTAATTGCTTTAATTCATTCGGTAAAATATCTTTAAGCCAAAAACACCAACGTTTTTCTCCATTTATAAATTCATGTGCACTTAATAAAGGTTTTATAAATTGCTTTGCGGCTGGCTCAATTTTTAAAAATTCTATTTTTTCATCATCTGTCAATAAATAATGCCCACCATCATTAGGCATACTACCAAATGAAATTTCAGGAACATTGCAAATTGGTTTTCTTCTTTTTAATACAACAATGTCGCGAGATTCAACAATATAAGGATTAATGTTTTTTACTTTTATTTCGTGAGGTTCTCCTTTTATATTTTCATATTCAAAAATTAGTTTCTCTGTTATATCAAAGTTAGAAAAACCAACGATAACAACATGAACGGCTGCATTGCCTTTGGCTTCATTATTCCAACGAAAAGTACGATGTGCAAAATGAATTTTAATTTGATACTTATTAAATAGTTCGTTCCAAAGAACACCTACTTGCTCACCTTGCACAATAGAATTTGTAGAAACAAAGGCACATTTTATTTCTTTTTTATCGGAATTGTAAATTTGTAAATATTGAGATGCTTTAATATACCAGCAAGTAACATAATCTAAAACACCTGCACCATTAACGCCTGTAAAAATTTGTTCTAAATCTTTTTTCTGATTTTCGTTTTGTAATTGTTTACCAACAAAAGGCGGATTACCTAAAATGAAATGAAATTTAGGTTCTTCTTTTTCCCAAGGCAAAGGATCAATAAGACTTTGCCAATCTGTTTGAAGTGCATTACCGTTTTTAATTGTTGCAGATTTTTTCAAAGGCAAACGAACAAAATATTCACCAAATAAAACACTTGCCTGCATGTTCATTTGATGGTCAATTAACCACATTGCAACTTGGGCAATTAGAGAAGGAAATTCTTCGTATTCTATACCATAAAATTTGTCAACATCAACTAAAAAATAAGTTCCAATATCTGTTATTTGTTGACTGCCTAAAAGATTTTTTATAATTTCCATTTCGAGTAAACGTAACTCACGATAAGCAATAATAAGGAAGTTTCCACAACCACAGGCAGGGTCGAGAAAACGAAGATTAGAGATTTTTAATTGAAGTTTTTTAAGTTCTCTTACATTTCCTTTTGCAAATTCGAATTCTTTCCAAAGATTATCAAGAAAAAGAGGTTTAATGAGCTTTAGAATATTTTTTTCGCTTGTATAATGAGCACCCAGATTACGCCTTGCTTTTTCGTCCATAACACTTTGAAATAAAGAGCCAAATATTGCAGGTGAAATTTTACTCCAATCTAAGTAACAACATTCAAGTAATGTTTGTCTCATGTTGGAATCAAAAGAGGCAAAAGGTAAATTTTCTTCAAATAATTTACCATTTACATAAGGGAATGCTGCAAGATTTTCATCAATATTTGCAAGCCGGGATTCTTTTGGCAAATTAAGAGTGTTAAAAATGGCTGCAATGTGATAAGCTAAATCGCTTCCATCTTCATTTGTTTTTTGTTCGATATAATCCTGAAAAATTCCTTTCTCGAAAATACCTGTATCATCGGCAAATAAACAAAATAACAACCGTACCAAATATCGTTCTAAAGAATGTCCTGAATATCCTATTGCTTTTAACCTGTCATGAAGTTTTCCCATTAACACGGCCGCTGCTATATTAACAGGGTCTTCTTCTTTATATGTGCGTTTTTGATAACCAGCAATGAATCCAAATAGATGAATATTTTTTACGAGTTCTTTTAATTTGAATTCTGTTGTTTTTTCTTCTTCAATGTCAATAAGCCGGAAAATATCGAAGTCCGAAACAAGTATATATTTTGGTATTTCGTATTGTGGAAGTCCTTGTATATAATCTTTTGCCTGTGTTAATGCTTTGTAAAGGTTTTTGCCCTTGCTTTTCATTTCTATTAAAATATTTCCTTTCCATAACAAATCAATATAACCATCGTGTTCATCAAGCTTCTTTACCTTATATTCAAAGGTTGCAACCTTGCGTTGACTTATACCAAACACATTGAAAAACTCATATAAAAAAGTTTTTGCTTCGGCATCTTCGTTACAGGCATTATCCCACTCTTTTGAGAATCGGGATGCACGTTCTTTTATTTCGTTCCAGCTTAGGGACATTTAATTGAAATTATATTGTTTTTTGAAATGTTTATTTAACTTGTTTTAATATATTTTTTTAAGAAGTCGGGTATATCTAATTCTATTACCAAACCATTTTGAATTATAATTTCTTTAAAACCCCAATATTCCAAATAAATTTTTTCAGGAATATATTTTCTAATTTCCATTGCAATGTTTCTTCCTTCATTATTAGATAAAACTATGTCGAAGTTTTTATCGTCAAGAGAATTATCATTATAATCTACCCATTCTTCAAGTCTTTTTATTAAAGAGTCAGGCAATGAATAAAAAGTTTCAACAGACCACATTGGTCCTGATGAAACTGATCCAGGAAATGGTGGTTCCCAAATACCCGATGAGCACCAGTCAAACTCTATTCTTATAAACGTGTCATATTTTTGTAAATAATCATCTTCTATTTTCTTCCAAACAGCAAGTCTTTCATTTTCCGGAATATTTACAAAAACAGGATTTTTACAATAAATTATTTCATGGTTAATCCATGTATCATATTGTTTAGGATATTCGATGTTCATAAAATGAAATAATTTAGAACTAAAATATATTATTTAAAAGGTTATTCATTTATTTAATTCATAATAAATCAACCCATTTAATTTTCTTCTATCTTTTGTAATATACTTAAATCCTATTTTCTTTAAGAATTCATTAGAGGCAACATCCTCTTTATAAGTGTCAGCCAATATCTTTTCAAAATCAAAATTACAAAAAATATATTCAATTAATGCAAAAACAGCTTCTGTTGTATAATGTTTTCTTCTAAATGATTTTTTTGTAGTAAACCCTATTGAACATTTTTTATTATTATCGTTATAACTTTCTAAATTCAAATCATACAATTGAATTATTCCGACATATTCACCTGTACTATTTAATTTAAAAAGCCAATCACAAGCACCTCTTTTTGGCGAATATTTATGGTAATTCAGAAGGCCAGAAACATATTTTTCTAGTTTTATTAAATTCTTAAATTCGCTAATCACAAACGGACATTCATCATCTTTAAACATGGTGTAGATTTCATTATAATTTGTATTATCTACTAATTCAAATTTTAATCTTTTAGTTGGTTCCAAATTAGTAAAATGGAAATAAGGCTTGCTATGTTGTTTTTGAAATATTTTATAAAATTCTTCTAATTCTTGTTTTTCGTTTTTCATTTTAAAATATTTGTTATTTAGGCAATGTTAATAGAATCAAAAGTACAAATATATTTTGTAAGTTATTGAAAATATTCAATGAAAATTAAGGCAGTTCTATTACAAAAAGGTAAACTCTATGTGAATAAACCTTTTGAAAAATATTATAAAAAACAAAATATAATTAACGGTATATTGGCTGTTGTTAAAACTTCACTACCCAAATGGCAGAATGCGTGAGCAAAAATCATTTTTTTTAAAAATAGTATAGCAGAAAAATCAAAATAAATTCTGTTATATTAAAAAAAAGTTTTAACCAATTTGAACCTGATATTGCTCTGGTGTAAGCAATTCGGAAAGTTCGCTTGCGTTTGTAATTTCAATTTTAATGAGCCAGCCGTCGCCATAAGCATCTTTATTAATTACATCTGGTGATAAATCAATTTTTGGATTTTTTTCTAAAACTTTACCCGAAACAGGCATAAACGAGTCGGATACGGTTTTAACGGCTTCAATAGTGCCGAATGCAGCCCCTTTGGCAAGCATTTCGCCAACTGTTTCTATTTCAACAAAAACTACATCGCCTAATTCGCCTTGAGCAAAATCGGTTATACCTACAAAAGCATTGTTTCCTTCAACACGAATCCATTCGTGAGTTTTAGTGTACTTTAAATTCGATGGAATATTCATTTTATTTTTAATATTTAAGATTTATTTGAGGTTCAAAAGTATTAAAAAACTTAATAAATAATAATGTTTATTATTATAATTTTTAAAATTTAACTAAAGATTTAAAAATAAGATATTTTTATTTAGTTTCTGTCCATAAAGTCAAGAGTCTGGAATATAAAGTTCGATGACAATGCTTGCGAAGTTTTGAAAATCAAGGAGTTTACTAATGTAAATGACTGTTTTCAAAACGAGTTTACCCCGTAGCAAAGCGTACTGGGGCATAACGCAGTCAGCGGACTTTATAGACAGACTCTATTTAAAACCATTTGTCTTTCACATCCTGATGTTTATAATTTTTAATATATTCAATTGCTTCTGATGGATTTTTAGCAATAAAATAGAACTTTTTAAAATCTTCTTTAGCAAACGATTGCTTATAAAATTGCTCAAACATATTAATTAAAGGCTCATAAAAATCTTCGGCATTAATAATTACAATAGGTTTTGTATGATATTTTAATTGTTTAAGTGTGATAACTTCTAAAATTTCTTCTAAAGTTCCAAATCCACCGGGAAGTGCAATAAATGCCTCGGAACGCTTACGCATTTCGGCTTTGCGGTCTGCCATGTCCTTTGTTATTATTATTTCGTCGTCGGTTTCCGATGCAATTCCTTCAATATTTAATCTTTCGGGTAAAACTCCAATTACCTTACCATTATTCAATTGAACTGCTTCAGAAATTACTCCCATTAAGCCAATTTTACCACCGCCATGTACCAAATTAAATCCATTTTGGGCAATTAATCTACCAAGTTCTTTTGCTATTTCGTAATATTTTTTATCTAACGCACTACTCGATGAACAAAATACACAAATAGCTTTTTTGTTTTGGGTGTTTATAAGAGATAAGTCGAAATTTTTCATTTTAATAATTTTCAATGTTACAATGGTCGTGTCTATAATTTGAAGATGTATTTCTTGTTTATTACCGTTCAAAAGTAGTAAAGTTAAACAAATAACGCAAGTTTATTTAACGCTTTTCGCCAATTAAATTTTAGGTAGTATTTGCGGAATACGCATGAGTTCATTAATCAAGTCCTCATTTTGATTTTCTATTGTCGCAAATATTATTCGCTCAAATTCTTTAAACTCACTTTTGTTATTACTATACTTTATTTTTCCATTTTCTAAGTAGTGAATATAGTCACACAAATTTGTCAAGGTTTCAATAATATGAGAGGTTATGATTATGATTTTATTTTGTTCTTTTAGTTTTAATAAAATTTGACGAATAATTCTACATGTTTCAATATCCAAGCCATTAAACGGTTCGTCTAAAATCATTATTGGTTTATCTTGCTTCAATGTTCCTATTAAAGCTAACTTCTTTTTCATCCCGGTTGAATAATCGTCAATAATGGTGTCAAGAGGAAGTGAAAATAATTTATTCCACTTTTCAATATCAAATTGTCGGTTTTTAAATAAACTAAGATATTCCCGAGCTGTGATATTTGAATAAAAATAATTTTCAGTTTCAAGAAATGAGATTTTTTTCTTATTTATTTTCACATCATTATACTTGATAATTCCTGTATCAATACTTTTTAGTCCATAAATTGAATTTAGTAAAGTTGTTTTACCTGCACCATTTAAACCTACAATTCCATTTATTGAATTTTGGGAAAGTATAAGGTTTAATAAATCAATAACATTATGCCCTTTATCGTAAGATACTACTAAATTCTCAATTATAATCATTCAAATAAAAATTTAAGTTTTTTCTGGATTTAAAATAAAAACGAATAGATAACAACCAAATTAATGGTATAAAAACAGGCATAATTATTCCCATTGCTCCAATTAGTGAAAATGCCATTGCCCCACCTGATTTGCTGTTTGACTGATAAAAAGCATATTTTGTTAAAATAATATAAATATGTGAAGTTGAAAGTACAATAAACTCAATAATTGGAATATACCATTTGTCAAGATGAAATATTAAAAATGCAATTATTAATGGGATAGAAAGGATTGTATAAAGAGCTAATTGCATTTTTATTTTATGAAATAAAAATTTATTTGTTCCCATTTCAAATGATAAAATCATGTGTATTGGTTCTCCTTTGTCATAAAAACTTAATGGAAAAAGTCCCAGAACAAATAATACAATAGGAACACTTACTATAAAAAATGACGTAAATAGACCAATAATCCAAAAAGCAATTATTAAAAATAATGTTTTTCTTACTCCACTTTTCCATTCAAAACTACTTGATGGAATTAATCTTTGAATAAAGGTATTTAAACTTTTTTGCCTATGTTTAAAATCTATATAGACGATTAATAATGTTAATGCAATTACTAAAATAACTAATGTCCAAAGCAAATAATAAATCAAACAGATAAAAAGCGGTATTAATAACAATAAATACTCAATTAATAGTATCAGTTTAAAATTATTGAAATGAAATTTCAAAAAACGCTTGTCAGTACGATTTATTTGAATTAATAAAATTATTATCAAATATATACCAGTTGCAACAAATGAATTTGGTAAAACAGCAGTTTGCTTAAATAATACAAATGCAAGAAATCCTAATAAAGAAATAAGAAAAATATACCTAATAAGTCCAATTCCTTTTGTAGCCCGGAAAATTTGTTTAAATCGTATTTTTAAAATGGATTGTATCATTTATGTCTTCATGTATTATCGCTAATGAACAAATATACATTACGATTTTTTTAATTAGTGTCTGTCCATAATGTCCGATTTCAGCGTTATTCTCGTATTAAAAAAAAGTCATTTACTACAGTAAACTCCTGATTTTTTAATACTTCGAATGCCTTGAACTCGAACATTATGAATCAGACACAGAGTTTATAGACAGACACTAATTATATCAATTTTTTATTCGCTTAATTTAATGTATGCATCTTCTTCGTCATAAGGAATAAATTCTGCATGATGTTGGGGTTCAATAAAATTTTCGTCGTACTTATGTTTTATACCGCACCAGTATTTTTCGGTTTCGGCAGCAATGGCACATGAATAATTAAGCAATCCGTTGGCATAACCGCAATACATACAATTTAATTTTTCGAAAAAAGTTAAATATTTTAATTTATGACGGTCAATTTTTATATAACTTTTTCTTTTTATATATTTTACACCGTAAGTAGCAAAAGCAACTCTATGATAAGTTTCAATCCAAATATCAAGAATAACTAATGGAATGAGCATACTATAAATAAATGGTGCCGATATTGAATGACGAAAAAATCTGTTATTATATTTTTTAAATTGCATAATTTTTTGTTGTTTACTGTTTTTAGTTTACTGTTTTTAGTTTACTGTTTTTAGTTTACTGTTTTTAGTTTACTGTTTTTAGTTTTTAGTTTACTGTTTTTAGTTTACTGTTTTTAGTTTACTGTTTTTAGTTTACTGTTTTTAGTTTACTGTTTTTAGTTTACTGTTTTTAGTTTACTGTTTATTGTTCAAAAAGTTTAAAAATGTTCATTGTTCTACGTTCATTGTTCACTGCCTACTGTTCATTTCTGACTGTGGACTGCTTACTGTTCTATGTTCATTGTTTAAGCCTACTTTTTACGGTTTACTGCTTACTGTTTACTTAATTTTAATTGTTAATTATCTAAACCAATCTTTAAATTTTTTCTTATATTTATTGTGACAGTTACAACCTTTGGAGTGTTTAACTTTTGATGAAATCCAATACCGGTAACCCAGCGAAGCTGTAAAAGTGTTATATTCGTGCCCGTATATAAATCCTAATTGAATATCGCTATGATTACCAACATAAAAATCGTATTCCAATTTCCCAATAAACCAAGGTTTTACTTGCCATGTGCCATATTTTGTGTAACCGCCTTCTTCAACATAACCGTCTAAAAATTCCCACGATTTACGGTAAGTCATTGTGGGTCCTATTGCTACATATAAACTACTTCGCCACTTGTGAAAAAATAACCTTCGAAACGATATTTCAGTAAAACCTGCCATTTGCCCTGCTGCATCGGCGTAAATAGATTGTGAAAACTGAAATGAAACAGTATTTTCCCAAACAAAAGCTTCGTAAGATAAAATTAAACCGGGTTCAACACAAAATAAACCATCAATATCGAGGGCGTTTTCATAAACTTGTAAATTAGGCTTTGTAAACGGGTGTAAACCAATTGCCATAACTTCAATAGATACAGTAGATTGCGAGTAAGAGCCAATGTAAAAAAATAGCCCTAAAAAAAGAAATAATATTTTACTATAAATATTTGACATAAAATATTTCGCAAAATAGTAAAAAAAACGTTTCCTTTGCTTTCAATTAAATTAAACTTTCACAAATGAAAAATATTGTTTTAATTTTATTAGTATTTTTTTCTTTTAATATTATGGCACAAAATAAAGAGCCCTTTAAAATTTATAAAGATAGTACAATATCTTCTTATAATGCCATTTTAACATCGTGCAAAGATGCCGATTTTGTTTTTTTTGGTGAAGACCACGATAATCCAATAGCACATTGGCTCGAATATGAGCTTTTAACTGATTTATATCAAGTAAAAAAGGAAGAACTAATAGTAGGTGCTGAAATGTTTGAGGCAGATAACCAACTGATTTTAAATGAATATTTAGAAGATAAAATAGATGACAAAAAATTTCAGGAAGAAGCCCGGTTATGGCCAAATTACAAAACTGATTACAAACCATTAATTAAATTTTGCAAAGATAGTAGTGTGCAATTTGTTGCAACAAATATCCCGCGAAGATATGCTTCGATAGTTTCTAAAAAAGGGTTCGAGATTTTAGACAGTCTTTCGTCTGAAGCTAAAAGCTATATTGCACGGTTACCAATAAATTACAACGATAGTGTAGGTTGTTACAAAGAAATGCTTGTTGATATGGGCAAAGAACACGCAACACCAAATATTGCTAAAGCACAGGCTATTAAAGATGCTACGATGGCTTATTTTATTTTAAAAAATTATAAAAAAGGAAATTTGTTTTTACATTACAATGGTAGTTTTCACAGCGACAAGCACGATGGAATTGTCAGGTATTTAATAGCAGAAAAGAAAAAGGTAAAAGTTGTTGTTATTACTACTGTTTCGCAGGAAGATATTTCGAAAATTGAAGACGATAATAAAAATTTGGGTGACTTCATTATTTGCGTTACCGAAAATATGACAAGAACTTATTAGTTTTTATTGTTATCTAATTTTTCGTAAACCGAATTTGAGCTAATAAACTCCGGAACTATTTGTTTCATTTGTGCAACTATCTTATAATTATCATAAGTGCTAACTGCCGAAATAAGATTTTTAATTTTTTCGTTTACTTCATTAAAATTAGCTTCAATAACTTTAGCAATCATTATTTGCGAATGATAAGTTGGGATAGTATTTTCTTTGTTATTTAAAAGCTCTTCATAAATTTTTTCGCCGGGACGTAATCCTGAAAATACAATTTTAATGTCTTTATCTACAATTAATCCTGATAGTCGAATCATTTTTTTTGCTAAATCAATTATTTTAACTGATTTGCCCATATCAAAAATAAATATTTCGCCACCATTACCCATTGCACCAGCTTCTAAAACAAGTTGGCAAGCTTCGGGAATTGTCATAAAATAACGTGTGATTTCGGAATGGGTAACAGTAATTGGACCACCATTTTCAATTTGTGCTCTAAAACGTGGTATTACCGAACCGTTAGAACCTAAAACATTCCCAAATCGAGTGGTAATAAATCGTGTTTTTGAAACAGTTCCTAATGCTTGTGTATATATTTCGGCAATACGTTTTGATGCTCCCATAACATTTGTTGGGTTAACAGCTTTATCTGTAGAAACCATAACAAATCGCTCAACGTTATATTTATTTGCAATATTTGCAAGAGTTTTTGTTCCCAAAACATTTGTAAGTATTGCTTCGGCTGGGTTTTTTTCCATCATTGGAACATGCTTATAGGCAGCAGCATGATAAATAACTGAAGGTTTATATCTTTCAATTATATATTCGAGTCTTTTGGCATTTGTTAAATCGCCAATAATAAGTTTAAAGTCGTTGAATTTAAAAATTTCTTCGAGCTCAAGCGAAATGTCATTTAACGGTGTTTCGGCTTGGTCGAATAAAATAATAAGTTTTGGTTTGTAATTTGTTAATTGAAGAACTATTTCGCGACCAATTGAGCCAGCAGCACCAGTTACCATAATAACTTTGCCAATGGTGTTTTTTTCAATATTATCTTTATTTAGTTTAATAGGGTCTCGCTCAAGCAAGTCTTCAATTTTAATTTCTTTAATTTGATTAGCGCTAAGTTCGCCATTGATCCATTTAGACGCTTCAGGGATAATTAAAATTTTAACATTATAACTCAAACAAATATCAGAAATGTTGTTTTTTATTTCAGATGAGGCAAATTTTGTGGCAAAAACAACCGATGTGATTTTATGTTTTTCGATTAATGCTGAAAGTTTTTCGGACGAAAAAATATTAATTCCCTCATATTTGTTTCTGTTGTTTTGTCCTGATGGGTCAATAAATGCAACAACTTTGTATTTCATTGTAACATCATTATCGAATGTGCGTTTTACAGTGTGTGCAAGTTCGTTTGTGCCAACAATAATAATGTTTTCTTTATTTCCGCTTGGGTTTACATATTCGAAATATAGAAGTTTTACTAAAAAACGGGAGTAGGTCATTACAAAAACACTAATTACCAAATCAAGAATAATTATTGAAAATGGAATTATAAAAATATTATTTAAGAAGTAGTATGTTATTGCATTAATGGCTGTAAATGTAGTGCTGCCAATAAAAATTACTAAAAAAATTCGTTCAGCATCTTTTGTGCTTGTAAACCTTACTATCCCTGCATATAATCTGCTAATAATAAAGGTTATGGTTCTAACAATTAAAATAATTGGTAAAACATAATAAAACATTGATGTTAATTCATGTGTTGGTATAGAAAAGTTGAAACGTAAAAGATATGATAGGAAAACAGAAAAAACGCAAATTGTAATATCTATTAAAAAAATTATCCAACGCGGTGTGTTTTTTCTAAGCAGTTTCATTTTTAAGAAATATTTACAAATGTACAAATTGCTTTATAAATTATCTTTAAATATAAATTTTCTATTAATACAAAGCCAAATTAATTCCGACACTTAACCTTGGCATTTCGGGAAAACCAACAAAACTACTCTTTGTTATATCAGATATTCGGTAAGTTGCAGAAATAGCAAAGTGATTAGAACCTAACGAAGCTTTTACTCCATATTCATAATTTTCGAAATAGTTTAATTGACTTTCAGTTGTTTTAATTGTAAGTGCATTACTACTATCGGCAGGAGTTGTAAAATCTTTTGTAAAATGTTGCGAAGTATAGTTCCAGTTTATATATCCTCCAATATCTAAATATTTTCCAATGGTATTTCCTCTGCGGTCGAAATTAAATCGTGTAAAAATTTGAATACCTAAACCACCTATCATTAGTCGTTCTTTTTTATGAATGGCAACGCTTGGAAAGGTTTTTTGAGAGTTTTGTTTTATACTAAATGTTGATGACGACATATTTATATCATAACCTAATGCCCAAAAATTTGTTATTCTTCTTTTAAATTTAAATCCAAATGAAGTTCTGCCCGATGCTCGGTTTCTAATGTTTGCGGAATTATCAGAAAAATCATCTGCAAAAGCTTCATAACCAATATAAACAAAATAAAACTTTTTAAGATTGGGTCCATATTTAGGAATTATTGTATCTTCATTTGGATATTCTGACATTAAAACATTTTGTGCTGTAACATTTAACGCAACAACTAAAAAAAATAATAATTGAAATGATTTTACTCTACATAAACTGCCACAGATTACACAGATTGTCGCAGAAAAGAACAATTTGTTTAATTTTAATAACAATTTACCTAAAAATGTACCTGCTCTGTTTAAATTTGTGTAATCTGTGGCTCTATTTCTTTTTATGCTTTTCATATTAGAATTGTTTTTCGATAGTAGAACCTAAATAGTGAATTCTAAGTATATCGCCTTTTTCAAATTCCGAAATGTTTAATGTTATTACATCATTCTGATAAACTTCTATTACTTCATATTTTTTTAAATGACCTTTAGAATCCTTAATATGAAAATATAAATATTTATTTAACGCATCTTTTGGTGGTAAAACAATAGCTGCTATTTTTAATAAATCATCTGTTATATCAATTGTTACCGAAGGTTGTTTTTCAACTTGATTGGTTTTAGCAAGAAAGTATGATGCTTGTGGAATTCCATAACCATGTGCATAATCGAAATAAGGATAAAGTAAAGCCGATTTTTCAATTTCTTTAAAAAGTTGCATGTTGTTAAATTGTGGATGTGTTTGCCAGGCACAAGCTGCAAAGCCAGCAACCAAAGGGCTCGAAAAAGATGTTCCATCAGTTTCGTGAATATTGTTTGGAGTTGCTGCAATAACATGAGCAAATGCCGAAACATTTGGTTTTAAACGCCAATCAGTTGATGGTCCGTAAGAGCTAAAATTAATATGATAATAAGTTTCAGGGTCAATTCCGCCAACACTTAAAACGCTGTCGGCATCGGCAGGAGTAATAATTTTTTTCCAGCGATTTGAGCCTTCATTTCCTACTGCATTTACAACAAGCATTCCTTTTGAAGCAGCCATATTGGCAGCACGGGCAACCAGACTTTTTTTTCCGTTCATATCCCAAGGAAAATATCTGCTATCGGTATAACCAAGCGAGCTATTAATAATTTGTGCTCCGTTTTTATCTGCCCATTCAACAGCTTCGAGCCAATTTTTTTCTTCGCTAAAAGGTTCGCTTGCAACTTCGGTACGGGCTAATAAAAATTCTGCATCAGTTGCTAATCCTATTGGGATGCTATCTAATAGTCCTGCAATACATGATAAAACATTTGTGCCATGATTATTTGCCAAATAAACATTTTCTTTATTGGTTGTAAAATCCCAAGTTTTTATTATTCTGTTTAATTTTCTGATATGTTCAAAAGCGGGATGTGTGTTAGCACCCGGAAAACCACCATCAAATATTGCAATACGCATACCTTTTCCTGTATAGCCCGCATCGCGAAACAAATTTCCTTGTAAATGTCCTGTTTGATTTTTTAAAAAAGTTTTTTGGTTAGTTGTTATTTCAATGTTTTCATTTGAAGAACATAAAACAACTTGCATATTTAACTCCTCAACATTTTTTACATAAGGAAGTTTTTTTATTTCTGCAATTTGTTTCTCATTGGAATTAACAAAAATCGCATTAAACCATCTTGTGTGTCCTGTAATTTCAATTTTATTTTTTAAAATCTCATCATAATAAATATTTGAAACAGGAAAATCTGTAGAATCAAATAATGGCTTGTTTAACATCATTCTTCTTTCGATGGCTTTAGCATCGAAATAACTGAAAGGATTAAACAAAGAACCACTTTTATCTTTTAAAAACACAACATAAGTGTTTTGAGAAAAAATGTTAGATGATATTAATAACAAAATAAATATAAGATAATTTTTCACTTTATTATTTTTAAATTTCATTTGTTTATATTTTTATTAGACGCTGATTTACACTGATTTATTTTGATTTTCATCTGTTTATATTTTATTAAGTGGTTTATATATAGTAGTTTAAAGTTTTTGTTTTAAGGTTTTTGGTTTGAAGTTGTAAAAACTCGAAACAAGCAACCAGAAACCCGAAACCTTAAACTCGAAACTTTTTTAATTTATAATCATTCCCTTGTGTGTCTTTTTTAGTCGTGGATGTTTCATCATTCGATGTTCAATATTCATTATACTTTGAACGGGTTAAATTATTACATTTGAGTTTAAGGTAAAAGGTATAAGGGTAGGGTATAACCCGCAGAACCCAAGTTCCAAGAATCCAAACCCCAAATTTCAAGAACCAAGATTTACGCTGCGAGCCATCTTGGGATTTGGAGTTTGGAATTTGAGATTTTGGGCTATACCTTATACCTCTATGCCATTTTGTATTCATGAAATGTTAAAATTTGTCCCGTTTTCAGTATATTTTTTAATAATTGTATTTATTTAAAAAGCTCATCAATGGGCTCGCCGGTACAACCGCTTGGATATTCGATGTTTAACATTATAGAAATAGTTGGTGCAATATCAACCAAATGAATTTCGCGTAAAATTGTTTGGCGAGTAATTTTCCAGCCATACCAGATAAGCGGAACATGTGTATCATACGAATAAGCTGTATTGTGGTCAACATCATAATCGGAATCCTGAATCCAGCCAGGTGCTAAATTAATTAACACATCACCCGAACGTTTTTGATTAAAGCTATTTTGCATATACATAAAAATTCCTTTTGTAAAATTGTTTGTTTGCAATGTTGTAGCAGTAACTGCATTTTCAACTCCATTAAACTGTAACAGAAAAGAGGCAACTTTATTTTGTATTTCAGGTAAAGAAATTTTCGAATCTTCGATTAATGTTTGATTTAAAAATATTTGCTGGTCCATATATGAAAGTATCCACTCGCCTTCGCCATAAACGGCATTCAAATAACTTTTTAACAACGATAAAGCATAATATTGTTTAAAAACTCCGCCGGGTAATTTATTGTCGGTTAGGTATTTCGGATTTTCAGATGAGCCATGGTCGGCAGTTAAAAATATTAAAATATTTTCTTTGCCAATTTCTGTTTCAATAAAATCGATAAAATGAGCAATTTCTTTATCTAAACGTAAATACGTGTCTTCGGTTTCAACTGCAAGTGGACCAAAAGCATGTCCAATATAATCAGTTGGTGAAAAACTTACCGAGAGAAAATCGGTATAATTACTTTTGCCTAAATTTTCGCCAAGTACAGCAGCAATTGCAAAATCGTGAGTATAAGTATTTCCAAATGGACATGAACGTAAAATTGAATAATCGCGTTCTTTTTTTGTGGGTTTGCTTAAAAATGCTAAGTCGTAGGGAAAACATTTCTGGTTATTTCCAAATCCTTTTTCGTATTTATTTGTGTCGGGTAAACTTTCTTTATATTCAGTAATTGATAATATTGGCGACCAAAGTCTATCTAAATATAAATCGGCAAGTTTTTTATTATTAAAATCAATTACCCATTTAGGCAAACTATCCATGTAATATGAACTCGTAATAAAAGAACCTGTAGCATCATCATACCAGTATGAAGCAATAGGATTATGTCCACCAGGTAAAATCGCAGCTCTGTCTTTTAATGATATTGCAATTACTTTCGATTTATTTAAGGTTGATAATCTTAACTCATCACCTATTGTTGTTGTTAACAAATTTACTGGCGACATTTTTCCTTTATCAGAATTACTGCCAATTGTTTTTACTTTTGAATCTTCGACACAATAAACTTTTTGTTTTTTTAATCTTATAAACCATTCGTTTGAAACAATTCCATTAACCGAAGGTGTTGCTCCAGTATATATTGTTGCATGACCAGGACCGGTTTGTGTGTAAATATAATTTTGTCGTGCATTTTTACAAAAAGCACCTTCGTTTATTAGTCGTTTAAATCCATTTTTTTCGAATTTATCCCAATAACGTGCAATATAATCGTACCGCATTTGATCAACGACAATACCAATAACTAATTTAGGTTTTTCGGGCGGAATGGCTTTAGTTTTCTGAGCATTAGAAAATGAAATTGAAAACAAATAACATAGTACAGACAATAATAAAATTCTCATAAATAATAATATTAATTTTAAAAACAAATTTTGTTATTTTTTTTACATTTCTAAACTAAATAATTGCAAATGGAACACGATTTATTAACAGGTTAATTTACAAAATAAAGAAGTTGAATTTATAGTTAAACCCTAACACCGCAATTTTTTAGGTAGCTTTATTGATAAATAACTGATTAACAAGAAACAAAAAATTCTGTTAGACTACCTAATTAGGTATTCTATTAAAGTTGAGTAACTTATTTATTGTTAATTATTTATGCTAAACGACTACTTAAATTAAGCGAAGTTAGGGGTTAAATTCTTCATTTTTCATTTGCTCTAAATTTATTGATACTATTTGCAATTATTTTTTGTAATTTTGGTTATTAAATTTTTTATTGCAAATATCACGTTTTTAGTAATTGTTTGTCTATTCGGCTGTAACAAAGCAGAGAAAGACGAACAGGCACCTTTTATAAAAATAAACTTGCCCGAAAATCACGACAATTTTACAAGAGGGAATGTATTAACTTATAATTTAGAATTTAGTGACGATTTTCAACTTAAAAGCTATAAAATTAATATTCATTCTGCTTCTATTCCAATTTTAAAACAAACAAATTATATTTGGGATACAACAATAAACAGTTCAATAAGTGGAATAAATTATATAATTAAAAAATCTTTCAGTATTCCATTAAATGTAGATACCGGAAATTATTTGTTTATTGTTACATGTTCCGATAAGGCAGGAAATGAAGAATGGGTTGCCCGTGATTTTACAATTCATTAAAAATTTATTCGGAAAATTTTGCAACAAAAGCACGAGAACACAAAATGGGATAATTTTATTTTGATGTGCTGAAGTCATAAAATTAGATTTAATCTAAAGTGAAAAAAGTCTA
>MENF01000018.1:37759-40854 GCA_001769035.1 Bacteroidetes bacterium GWA2_32_17 | reverse complement strand
TTTTACATATAATTGAATATCAAATCAATACAAGTTATTGAATAGCTTTTGTAGAAGACTTAGGTTAGAGTTCAGATTTTTTTTAATTCATTCGGTTTATGTAATTTCTAAAATAATCAATGAGTCCGAATCTAAGAAGGAATCAAAGTAGTGAAAAATAAATTTTGTTTAAGCGTTCGCTTGAAAGAAAGGATTCAGTTTTTGTAATTTTAAAATCATCAATAATTTTCGGTAACTATTCAGCAGCCATAAAAGTTGTCACGCAAAGGCGCAAGGTACGCAAAGAAAAAATCTCGTACCGAAGCTTCAGTATTTATCAGATAAAAATAATCAATAATGAGAAGTTTATATCTTTCGAATAATAAATCTGCTGTAAGCACGCAATAAAAAAAATCATAAATGATTTTTTTTATTGCGTGCTTAAAACTTTGCGAGCATTGCGTCTTTGCGAGAAATAATACGCATAAGATTAGTAAAGGATTTTTAATGAGGTGAGTAGTTACAATTTTCGATATAAAAAATTAAATTAATTTTCCGATTAATGTAGCTGAAGTGCACTTTGTTATTTCAACTTTTACCAAATCGCCGGGGATATTTACAGTTGATGGAAACACAACAACTTTATTTTGTGAATTTCGCCCGAACATTTCATTTTTCGATTTTTTTGAAACACCTTCAACCAACACTTCAAATATTTTTCCAATGTCTTTTAGCTTCGAAATAGTACTTAATTTATTTTGAAGTTCAATAACTTCATTAAGCCGTTTAACTTTAATTTCTTCAGGTACATCATCTTTCATTTTTCTTGCTGCAAAAGTTCCTTTACGTTCAGAATATTTAAACATAAAAGCGAAATCGTAACCAACTTTTTCAATTAATGATAATGTTTCCTGATGGTCTGAATCGGTTTCGCCACAAAAACCCACCATTATATCTGTTGAAATTGCACATTCGGGCACAATGTTACGAATAGCTTCAATTCTTTGTAAATACCATTCTCGTGTGTAACCTCTTTTCATATTTTGCAAGGTGTTAGTGCTTCCGGATTGAACCGGTAAATGAATATTTTTGCATACATTGTTATATTTTGCCATTATTTGCAATACGTTGTCGGTTAAATCTTTTGGGTGATTAGTGCTAAATCTGATTCTAATTCCCGGAAATGCTATTGCAACTTGTTTTAACAAATTAGCAAATGTAACTTTATTATTTTCTTTTACATATAAATATGAGTCAACATTTTGCCCGATTAATGTAATTTCTTTATAATTTTTTGTTTCTAATTCTTTTATTTCATTAATAATAGTTTCGGTACTTCTGCTTCTTTCGGCTCCTCTAACATAAGGCACAATACAATATGCACACATATTTTGGCAACCCCGCATTATTGAAACAAAAGCTGAAACTCCATTAGTATCGTACCTTATAGGTGAAATATCGTCATAGGTTTCATCTTGTGAAAGATAAACATTAACAGCTTTTTGTCCACTTTCAACAGTTTTTATTATTGTTGGCAAATCTCTGTAACTATCTGGTCCAACTACTAAATCAACTACTTTTTCGTTTTCTAATAGTTCTTCTTTAAGACGTTCTGCCATACATCCCAATACTCCAACAATTACATGAGGTGATTTCTTTTTAATGTTACTAAAAAGCTTTAATCGTCCGTGAACTCTTTGTTCCGCATTGTCTCTTATGCTACACGTATTTACTAAAATAACATCAGCTTCTTCTATTTTATTTGTAATTATATAATCTGAATTTGTAAGTATTGATGCAATAACTTCGCTATCTGCAACATTCATTTGGCAACCGTAAGTTTCGATATAAAATTTCCTCATTGTTCTTTTTAATGTTTTGTATCCTATAGCTATCGGATTTGTTTACTTAATGCTGATTTAATTATTAATTCTGTAAATATTTCATGTCCGTTTTTTTGATTATAAAGAATTTCATCGGCACTTGAAGGGTTGTTTTTAGGAAAATAGACACTACAGTTAGGATTAATTTCGAGCATAAATATTTCACCTTTGTTATTCATCCGTATATCGCTGCGTGCATATCCCGAACCGTTCATGTTAATAAACATTTTTGATGAATATTTTTTTAATTTGTTAGAAATATTATTGTTTACAACAGGAGTATATTTCATTGCCGAATGTTTTTTCCATTTTAAATTAAAATGTTTAAATACTTCATCTTTAGGAAAAACAATTTCGAGCGGTTCAAAAACAAATGGTATCTTTTTGTTGTTATAATTTTCTGCAATAAGCACTGTAAACTCTTTTCCTTCAATGTATTCTTCAATTAAAGCTGCTTTGTATTTCGAGATAATTATTTTAGCTTGTGTATGCAGTTCAATTAAGTTATTTACTACTGATTTTTTTGTTAAACCAACGCTGTTATAACTATTATAGTGTTTAACAATTAAAGGAAAATTTAATTTCTCTGAAACTTCCTTAATCTCTGAAACTGATTTAATTATAATTCCTTTTGGATACGGAATGCCTGATTGTTTACAAGCTAATTTCATTTGAATTCTTGTTGGTTCGTAAAATTTTGAATTTGCACCTGTAAATGCAGCATTATTTTTTTCGAGATATTTTACAACTTCAATTCCTGGTCTGTTTTCGCCTATAGCACCATCGCACAAATTAATAAAAAGAGCAACTTTTGTTTTTAACAAATCACTTATAATTATTTTGTAATTATTTTTGGTTAAATAATAATGCTCAGCATTGTGTTGTAGCAACCATTGCGTAGGATTTGCAAAAGGTTCAAATTTACTGATTTCTGATTCAGAGTTTGTATTATCAACGTTTAAAATGCAGATATTCATTGTTTCAAATTTCAAGTTACAAATTCCATGTCCCAAATACCAAATTTCAAATATTTTTTACTCGTCTGACCGCTCCAAGCCAATTCCAAATACCAAAACACCATTCTCTTTTAAAGTCTTCTCCTTGGGAGAGGATTTAGGTGAGGTTGCCCAAAACGTCAAACCATAAATTTAGTTTGAATTAATATTCTATTTAGTGTCTGTCTATAATGTCCGATTTTTTCGTTATGCTCGTTTTGAAAACAGTCATTTACTA